>DONZ01000025.1 GCA_003512875.1 Desulfovibrio sp.
AAAACCGACAGGAATGCCGTATTCGAGCGAAACATGGGCAAGCCCTTTTGTTGTTTCGGCGGCGACAAAATCAAAATGAGGCGTGGCACCGCGGATTACGGCGCCAACGGCGACAATGCCGTCATATTTTTTGCTTTCGGCGAGTTTTTTGGCAACGATAGGCATTTCAAACGCCCCCGGTACCCGAACGATAGTCAAATCATCCTTATCCGCACCGTGCCGGACCAAATAATCGACAGCACCGCCAATAAGGGAATTTACCATAAAATCATTAAAACGGGAAGCGATAATTGCGATTTTATATCCTTTTGCTTCCATTAATCCTTCAACGGTTTTGATATGGTACATTGTACGCTCCTTTAAAAATCACCGTAATTGCCGTGAATATGCCGGCAGCTATTACCGAATAAGTGACCTAATTTTTCTTTTTTGGTTTGCAGATATTTTTCATTATAAGGACTTGGCAGCAGCTCAAGAGGGATGCGTTCGACTATTTCCAAGCCATACCCTTCAAGCCCGATAATTTTTTTGGGATTATTTGTTAAAATGCGCAGTTTTGACACGCCCAAATCAACAAGAATTTGCGCCCCAAGCCCGTAATCACGCAAATCGGCTTTGAAACCGAGCATATTGTTCGCTTCGACAGTATCCAAGCCTTTATCCTGCAAAGCATAAGCTTTTATTTTATTGGCAAGCCCGATACCGCGCCCCTCCTGACGCATATATAAAATAATTCCGCGTCCTTCTTTTTCGATTTGAGCCATGGCGCTGTGCAGCTGCCCTCCGCAGTCGCAGCGCATGGACGCGAAAACGTCTCCGGTCAGACATTCGCTGTGCACACGGACCAGTACTGGTTCGGGCGTTGTGACATCACCTTTGACCAAAGCGATATGTGTTTGGTTATCCAAAGAATTTTCATAAGCGATAATTCTGAAATCGCCAAAAGCAGTCGGCATGCTCGCTTCCGCGGCACGTTTAACGGCGACTTGTCCTTTTTTCAATCTGTATTGGATAAGGTCCTTAATGGTCGCAATCTTAATATCATGCTCTTTGGAAAATTTTTCCAAATCCGGCATTCTTGACATTGTGCCGTCTTCATTCATGATTTCACAAATAACCGCCGCCGGAGTGAGCCCAGCCAATTTTGCCAAATCAACGCTACCTTCCGTTTGCCCCGCCCGAATCAACACGCCGCCGTTATTCGCCCTGAGCGGAAAAATATGTCCCGGCGTAACAATATCCCTGGCTTTGCTATTGGGATTGACCGCCGTTAAAATGGTATGCGCCCTGTCAAAAGCGGAAATACCCGTGGTAACTCCCTCTCTGGCTTCAATGGAAACAGTGAAGTTCGTGCCGAATTTCGAGCCGTTTCTTTGTGTCATAAGCGGCAACTCCAATTTATCAGCCATTTCATTCGTCATCGGCAAACAAATAAGCCCGCGGCCGTATTTCGCCATAAAATTAATTATTTCAGGAGTGATAAATTCAGCGGCGATAGTCAAGTCACCTTCATTTTCCCTGTCTTCGTCATCGGCAAGGATAATCATTTTTCCTTGCTTGAAATCTTCGATCGCTTCTTCCGTCGTGCAGATACCCATATTCACCCCTTATGCGAAAAAGCCGTTTTCACGAAGAAAATCTTCGTCAATCGCGCTCTTTTTAGGTTTATTATTTTCTATGAATTGAGAACGAAGTATGTATTTTCCTATCATATCCGTTTCAATATTGATTTTTTGTCCGACACTCCAATGCGCAACGGTTGTTGCTTTCCATGTTTCAGGAATTACGTTTACCGTTAAAAAATCAAAATCGCAAGTATTTACAGTAAGGCTAATTCCGTCAAGGGCGACAGAACCTTTAGGAATGATATATTTTGCCCATTCATCAGAAAAATGTATGCTAACGGCACGGGATTGCCCGATATTTTGAATGGACCGCACAGTGCCCATGGTGTCGACGTGCCCGCTGACCAAATGCCCCCCGAGCCGGCTGCCAAGAGCCAGCGCCCTTTCCATATTCACTTTGCTTTTATTTGCCAGTAAAGAAATATTTGAACAAGCTAAAGTTTCCTCAGAGGCATAGAAACTCAAAATTCCATTTTCAGCCGTTTCAACCGTAAGGCAAGTGCCATTGACAGCGACGGATTCCCCTATTACGGGATTAGGGAACGCAAAACCGGGGCGTATGCCCAGCCGCAAATCTCCGTCCAATCTCCGAACGGAAACAACTTCTCCGATTCCTTCAATCAACCCTGTGAACATGTTTTCTCCATTTTTAAATAAACATGCAAATCACTGCCTATCCGTTCTGTTTTGAATATTTTGAATTTGTATGCTTCCTGCATCGTCTGGACAAAATTTCCGCTAAAAACATTTTTTGCCGTATCGTCGCCCAAAACATAAGGGGCGATGTATACAATCAATATGTCAACAAGCCCTTCTTTGAGCAATGACTGCGCGAGTTTAGCCCCTCCTTCGGAAAAGACATAGGGAGAATAATATTTTTGGTACGCAAGTTCAAATATTTTTTTCAAGTTCAAGCTTTTATTTTCGCTTGTTTCAATGCATTCGAGAAGTATTCCGTGTTCAGCATACTGTTTCACAAGTTCCGGATTTTTCATATCGGTAAAAAAAACAGTGTCTTTTTTTTGATCCAAACAAAAATATCCCGTCTTGCCGCCGGAAAGAGGCGGAAGTCTTTTACTGACAATGAATGCCCTCGGCTGCCTTTCCGTTTGCATATCCCTGACGGTCAGTTTCGGATTGTCTTCAAAAAAAGTGTTTCCTCCGACCATGACGGCGCTATGACTCAGCGCCATGTTTTTCCGCATTTTCATTGTGACTTTTTTGGATTCCGAACCGGAAACGCTGTGACTGTGCCCGCTGGCGGGACCTATTTTACCGTCAAGCGTGCACGCCATTTTCAAAATGCAGAACGAGCGTTTTTCTTTTTGCCAGACAATAAAATCCTCAATCAATTCCAGACATTCATCATGGCATACGCCGGTTACGACATTCACACCCTTGGAACGCAAAAAATCAGCGCCGCCGCTTGCATTTGCATTCAAATCCGAACAGCCGACATAAACAGTTTTTATCCCCGCCTCGAAAATAGCCTGTGAGCAAGGCGGAGTTTTGCCAAAATGATTGCACGGTTCCAAAGTCACATACAAGGAACACTCTTCCATATTGATTTCTTTTTCATATTCAATATGTTGAAATTGCAAAACCTGTTCCTGTAAATACGGATTGGAAAAAGATAGGGAACGGTTTTTGATTTTTTGAAAAAAAATTCCCTTTTTTACCGCATTGGCAAGACATTCGACTTCCGCATGGGCTTTGCCGTATTCCATATGATACCCTTCGGCTATGATGGTATCCTTATGAACCAATACAGCCCCGACACAC
>DONZ01000150.1 GCA_003512875.1 Desulfovibrio sp.
TTCCCAAGAAAAATTATTTTTTATCAACAATGATTTGTGAACTGCTTTTTCGGCGGGGACCGTTTGAGGACGTGTTGGAATTGAAATATGTGCCAAAATTCATGGAGGAGCCGTCAGAATTGGTTATATTCATGTAAAATCCGTTGTTGAGCTGGGTTGAATTGCTATACGTTTCCGGAAGTTTAGAGCTTTTGGTTGTGAGAAGATTTGAACCGTTTTCTTCGACAATAAGCGAATGATCCCTGTTTGTTTGCAGGATGATGTCGTTTGCGGTGTTGCGGCCGGGCGTATTTGTTTTTGCTTTTTCGGCTTTTTTTGTCGTGCCGGTTTGTTCGGGCGTGCCAATTTCTTGATTTTCCGCATCTGTGCTTAATGCCGGCATTTCTTTTTCCGGTAGCAGCTCTTTTTGAGGAGAGATTTCTAATTTTCCGCCGTAGCTTGGAATGCCTGATATGTTCTCTTCCTGCGCTCTGCCGTATGAGGGGAGAAGCAGGCAAAAAGCGCACAGGACAATGCCGGGCAGCCAATATTTATTAGAAAATTTTTGCAGATATGATTTTTTATCTTTCATAACGAACTCCCTTGATAATAAGAAAATATGCAATTTCCATTCCATAAGGAAAATGGTTTTTTTGAAAAAGAAAAGCCGGAAAATGAGAAATTTAAGAATATTGTGCTATTTTTCTTGTTTAAATGAAAAGTATAGCATATATTCTAAAAAAGCAATATTGGATAACAATCATGAAAAATTTATTGAATATATTGGGAAAACTAGCCGTAATTTTTATCTTTTCTTTGGCTGTGTATCTGCTTTATCATAAATTGAAAGCTTATAGTTTCAATGAAATCAAGATTGCTGTCAACGCTATTTCACCACAGGCATTGATTTTTTCTTTTTGTTTGATGGTGATAAATTTCATTGTGCTTATGGGGTATGATTGGCTGGCTTTGAAAGCCATTAAAAAAAAATTGAGACTGGTCCGTGTCGCTTTGGTTTCTTTTGTCGGTGCAGTTATCAGTTTGAACTTCGGAGCGCTTCTTGGAGGAAGCACGGTGCGGTACCGTTTGTATAGCGCTTGGGGATTTTCCCCTATTGAAATCATCCGTCTTGTGCTTATGCTTGCCGTCACTTTTTGGGTCGGAGCAATGGGCTTGGCGGGTTTTTTGTTTATTTTTGTGCCGCTGGAGCTTCCGGAAGAGCTCGGTATCAATCTTGTGAGTGTCAAACCGCTTGGTTTTTTTCTTTTCGGGCTGTGCATATTTTACCATATCATCTGCTGGAAGCTGAAAGGACGTTCTTTTCATGTTTTTAAAAAAGAATTCGCATTGCCGACCTTGCCCATAGCCATTGCCCAAACTGTTGTTTCCGGACTTGATCTGATTGTTGCCGCCGCATGTTTGTTCGTGCTTTTGCCTACGGACGGTACTTTGAATTTTTTTGAATTTCTCCCTAATTATTTGCTTGCGCAAGTTGCTGTCGTCTTGACGCACGTTCCGGGCGGCGTGGGTGTTTTGGAAGTGATTATTGTCAACCTCACCCATCAGGTGCCTGTGAGTGTTGTTTTTGCGTCCATTCTCATTTTTAGGGTGATTTACTATATCATCCCGCTTTTGTTCGCCTCTGTTTTGCTTGGTGTGAATGAAGTGTGTTTGCAGGTTTCCAAAAAAAGCCCTGACGAAAGCCGTTTGGCTTTGAATGACTGGCTTTTGACCGTATTCAAATATGTCACGTTCGTCGTGGGTGTTTTTCTTTGCCTTTCCGTTGTGTTTCCGTTCAAACACACCACAACGGTTTATTGTTCGTATCAGCTTGTTGTTTTGGCATATTGGCTGCGCGGCGTCATCGGGGTTGTGCTTATTGTTTTTGCCTATGGTCTTGACAGAAAACAAAAAAACCATTGGTTTGTCATTGTTGTTTCCCTGTTTGTAGGGCTTATCTGCATTAATCTTTCAGGCGGAAGCGTTTATGAATACGTCTTTATTCTCGCCTTATTGCTTCCGCTTCTCATGTCGCATAAAAAATTTACGCGTGAGCGTATTCCTGTTGCGTCCCATTATCCTTTGGCTTGGTTCATCAGTTCTATCACTGTGCTTTGCGCCATGCTTCTTTTGGGATATTTTCTCATTTCTTTGCACGGTTATAAGTCGTTATGGCTGGATATTCTGGGAGGAAAAGGACCGTTTATCCAATATGCCGCGCTCATGATACAGCTTCTTACCGGAATTGCTATTTTTGTGCTTCTGAATGTGTTTGATAAAATTACGAAACGAAACCGAGGAAAGAATGAAAGGCATAAATATAAAAACTCATGATCCGGCTTATAATTTGGCTGTCGAGGAAGTTTTTTTCAATTCGCTGTCCGAGGTCGGGGAAGAATATTTTTTGCTTTGGCAAAATTCCCCTTCCATCATTGTGGGCAGACATCAGAATACTGCGGAAGAAGTCAATGAACAGTATGTGAAGGAACATCATATCCCCGTCGTAAGACGCACCACAGGAGGCGGGGCGGTTTTTCACGATTTGGGAAATTTGAATTTTTCCTTTCTGCGGTATATGGATAAAGGAGAAGACACTTCTTTCAGCCGTTATATCAATCCGATTATCCAAGCATTGCGGAGCATAGGCATAAATGCCGAGATGTCGGGACGCAACGATATGCTTGTTGACGGAAAAAAATTTTCCGGCAATGCGCAGAAAAAGAGCGGACGGAAAATTTTACAGCACGGCACTATTCTTGTTGCCTTGGATACCTCGAATTTAACGGATATGTTAACCGGAAATCCCGATAAATATCAGTCAAAAGGGGTTGCGTCCCATAAAAGCCGCGTTGTGAACTTGATTGAGTTCATGCCGGACCTGACCCCTGCGGAACTTATGGAGAAAATCAGAAACGTGCTCATGCGGTTTTTGGTTGATGAAGAAATTGAGTTGCCCCAAGGACTTGCTGAAAAGGCAGAACAATTGGCTGATGAAAAATATCGGACGTGGGAATGGAATTTTGGAAAATCTCCTACTTTCCAAGTGAAACTGAGAAAACGTTTTTCTTTCGGAGCGGTTGATTTTTATGCCGATATTAAAAATGGCAAAATCGAACATTGCCGTTTTTACGGGGATTTTTTTGCGGATAAGGATGTCGCTGGCTTGGAAGAAGCCTTGAAAGACACTTTATTTAGAAAACAAGATGTGTTAAATGTATTGGAACAGGCAGGTGCCGCAGAGTATTTTATCGGTGCAAAACAAGAAGATCTAATGGAATTTTTTGCACAAAGTATTTTGGAATAGGGTATTATCATGCAAAAATATACGTTTTCGCAAGCAAGTGAGGCGCAGGAGCTTATCGACAAACTCGCCGGCAGGCATTTAGGGGAACAGGATGTCGAGGGGGAAGTGCGTGAAATTTTGGAAGCGGTTAAAATAAAAAAAGACAGTTTCCTTATTGAAAAAATCCGTGCATTCGACTGCAGGGAATTTAATAATCCTTTGCGCTTGTCGGAAAGCGAAATTCAGCAAGGGGCGGCGCAGGTTTCTCCGGAAGATATGGAAATTATTGCGGAGGCTGCCCGAAATATCCGTTCATTTCATGAAGCGCAGCTTGAAAAATCATGGTTTCAAACCCGTGAAGACGGCACCATTCTCGGACAAAAAATCAGTCCGGTAAGGCGGGCTGGTTTATATGTTCCCGGCGGAAAAGGCGGAAATACGCCATTAATTTCCAGTTTGCTCATGCAGGCGATTCCAGCCCAAGTCGCAGGCGTAAAAGAAATCGCCGTTACCAGTCCTCCCCGTGAAAACGGAACCCTCAACCCTTATTTACTTGCCGCCGCTTACCTGCTTGACATCACGGAAGTCTACCGGGTGGGCGGACCTTGGGCTGTCGGGGCTTTGGCTTACGGAACAGAAAGCATTAAAGCTGTTGATGTGATTACAGGTCCGGGCAATCAATATGTGACAATGGCTAAAAAAATGGTGCAGGGGCAAGTCGGTATCGATATGCTGGCGGGGCCGAGCGAAATTTTGGTGCTTGCCGATGATTCCGCAAATCCCGAGTATGTTGCGGCGGATTTGCTTTCGCAGGCGGAACATGATAGTTTGGCGTCGGCGGTATGCGTTACGACAAGTCCTTATTTGGCGGATAAAATTCTTGAGAGCGTGGAAAAACGTTTGGCAGATTTGCCGCGGGCGGATATTGCGCGTGAATCCGTGGAAAATTTCGGAGCAGTCATTATCGTGCCGACTATGCAGACAGGCATTGAAATTGCAAACCGTATTGCGCCTGAGCACATGGAACTTATGGTTCAGGAGCCATGGAATTATGTTCCGCATATAAATACGGCGGGAGGGGTGTTTTTTGGGGGGGGGTCGCCGGAGCCGGTGGGGGATTATTTTGCAGGTCCCAACCATGTCCTGCCGACACAGGGTACGGCTCGTTACGCATCCGCCCTTGGCGTGCAAACATTTTGCAAAAAAACAAGTATCATTTCCGCATCCATGAAATTCACGCGTGCAAAAGCGTCCTCCATAGCGAAGCTTGCACGTATGGAAGGCTTGGAAGCCCATGCCAAAAGCGTTGA
>DONZ01000123.1 GCA_003512875.1 Desulfovibrio sp.
GCTGCCTATCGATAAAGCGCAAGGAGATGAGGTTTTTTGCGGAACACTCAACTTGCACGGCTCTGTCGATATTGTCTGCACCAATGAAAGCAAAAACTCTTCATTGCAAAAAATGGTGCGCCTTGTGGAAGAAGCCTCAGCCAATAACAGCCCCATTCAAAGAATTATGGACACTTGGGCGGTTCGCCTTATTCTGATAGCCCTCGCCATTGCGGGATTAACGTTTGTTTTTACCGGCGATTTGATCCGCACCGTGACGGTTTTGGTTGTTTTTTGCCCTTGCGCAATGGCGCTCGCGACGCCGACTTCAATCATGGCGGCAATCGGACAGGCAAGCAAACACGGCGTTCTTGTAAAAAGCGGACACGCGCTTGAAATCATGGGAAACGTCAACCAAATCGCATTTGACAAAACAGGCACGCTCACCACAGGCAAACTCACGGTCACAGATATTGTTGCCAATAAGAACCAGACAAAAGAGCATGTTTTGCAAACATGCGCGACAGCGGAACAACGCTCCGAACACCCTCTTGCTAAAGCCGTCATGGAACATTACCATAATACCTCAACGCAACCTCTTGAACAAAACGGCAGTTTTTCCATGCAGGCAGGACTCGGCGTTTCCTATGAACTTGCCAACACCCGCATCCGCTGCGGGAAGCTCGCCTATCTCAAACAAAACAATATCACCATATCAGCCGAGTTATCGGAACAAGAGATTATTTTGCGCAAACAAGGAAAAGCCCTTATTTTTGTTGCGGAAAACCAAGAATGCATAGGCATTGTCGCCCTTGCCGACAGTATACGCGGCTCAGCCCGAACGAGCCTTGCAACCCTGCACAATTTAGGAATAAAAACAACCCTGCTCACCGGCGACAGCAAAATTACCGCTGATTTTATCGCCAAACAAATCGGTATCGACACCATCCATGCCGAACTGCTTCCGGAAGAAAAAGTGCAGAAAGTTCAAGAACTGCAAACGCAAGGCAATACCGTGTGCATGATTGGCGACGGCATTAACGACGCGCCAGCCCTCAAGATCGCCGATGTGGGAATCGCCATGGGACAGGCGGGAAGCGACATCAGCATTGAAGCTGCCGACATAGCCCTTATCGGTGAAGACCTGAACAAGGTAGTCTATCTGAAAAAACTTTCCAATGCCACGGTTTTCAATATCAAATTCAACATAGCCATTGCGCTGGGTATCAACATTCTGGCAGTCCTGTTAGGCGTCTTCGGCATAATCGGTCCGGTTATCGGAGCATTGACCCATAACGGCGGCTCAATTCTAGTGATTATCAACGCAGCCCGCCTGTATGACAAGAAAATTGGCTAACCATTCCAACCCATAACACACAAAAAGCGGGGAAAACCCCCGCTCTTTGTGTGCCGAATCAGATAAAAATTCCTAAATGTTCCAGTAAAATCTTACAGCCAAGGAGTATGAGGATAATACCGCCCGAATATTCCGCCTTTGAACCGATTTTTGTGCCGAATTTATGCCCGATCCCCACAGCCAAAACACACAAAACAGCCGTAACACCCCCGATACTCAGGGCTGCAAAACTAATATCAATTTCAGGAAGGACGGCAAACGTCACTCCAATGGCAAGTGCATCGATGCTTGTCGCCACAGCAAGAACAAGCAATTCCGTCAAACTGAAGCCGATGTTTTTTTCCTCTTCTTGCTTTCCTTCCTTCTCTTCACGAGCTTCCCTTATCATTTTTCCGCCGATAAAAGCCAATAAAAAAAAGGCAATCCAATGGTCTAACCCTTCTATATACTTCACGAAATTCTTACTCAAATAAAAACCGACAAGGGGCATCAGTCCCTGAAAAAAACCGAACAATCCACCTAAAAAAAGAGCTTTTGAAAATTGAAACCGTTTCAGTTCCAAGCCTTTGCACAAAGAAACAGCAAAAGCGTCCATGGCAAGCCCCACAGCAATAAGAAACAGCTCAAAATAACTCATAACACATCCACAAAAAGCCCGTTCCGCACAGGTTTATTGTTTTATATATTCCTTATAATTTCAACAAGATATACCAATGCCGTCAAGCCGCAGAAAAGATATTTTCCCAAAGCGACATACGCTTCGCCGACAGGTTTGCCGTGCCCAAGCTGCAATTGCCCGCGGATAAATTCAGGCTTGCAGACCCAAAAGAAAATCACCCCCGCAATCAAAGCCCCGAGCGGAATAATATAAATACTGACTATATCCATCCACAGCCCGAGCGTTTCGCCGTTTTCCAAAAAAATTCCAAGCACAAAGCCGGCGCTCACCACAATGGAAACGGCGCTTTTGCGCGATAAACGAAATTCATTTTGCAGTGCCTCAATGGGCGTTTCAAACAAGTTGACCAAGGAAGTCAAACCTGCGAACAAAATAGCCAGAAAAAAAATCCCTGCCAAAACCGAACCCAAAGGAATTTGTTTAAAAATTT
This sequence comes from Desulfovibrio sp., assembly GCA_003512875.1. Classification (GTDB taxonomy): domain Bacteria; phylum Desulfobacterota; class Desulfovibrionia; order Desulfovibrionales; family Desulfovibrionaceae; genus Taurinivorans; species Taurinivorans muris. The sequence goes on from DONZ01000123.1 coordinate 2,446, forward strand.
CAGGCATAACCATGAACATGAGGGGAGGTCCTGCGGCAGGCTCCATACCGAAAGAAAAAACAGCGGGAATAATGATAAGCACAGCTAAAACAGCCGCCGCAATATCAAACAGGACAACATATTTCGCCACATAAAAAATATCAACTTTTTCATCAAGATAACTGCCGTAAACCAATGTTCCGGACCCTGCCAGAGACAAAGCGAAAAATGCCTGCCCCAAAGCAAAAATCCACACTTTCGGTTCCAAAAGCATATCCCAGTGAGGCGTCAGCAAAAATTTATAACCCTCAAGCGCATTGGGCAGAAATGCCACACGCACCACCAGAAAAAGGAAAATAGCAAAGAAAACGGGAATGAGTATTTTATTCAACTTTTCAATACCGTTTTGCACGCCTCCAAACATAATCAAAAGCAAAGCCAAAGAGGCAATCAAGTGCCAGTGCAAACTGCCATAATCCCCTGCAATCTGCACGAAAAAAGCCGTGCTGTCAGCATTGTAAACAGCAGCTCCGGTAAAGGCTTGAATGGTATATTTCAAAAACCAGCCCACAACAACCGCGTACCCCATGGCAATTCCGAATGAACCGAACACGGGGATAATCCCCAGCCATTTCCCCCATTCTTTTTTGCGTTGCTGCAAACCTTTTTTGA
>DONZ01000157.1 GCA_003512875.1 Desulfovibrio sp.
CATTGTTTTGAACTTCTTTCAGGCTTTCCGTCATGGTGTAAATCGTGCCGCCGCTGAATACCGTGTAATTTTGCGTATTGGCATAGGCTTGTCTCGGAAGCACCATGAAAGGTGACGCCAACATGGAACACAGGCTGTACACTAAGACTTTTTTCCCTAGGTTTGCCATAAAACCACTCCTATGAAAGGGGTTGTGAAAATAATCATTAATAATGAGCATTTTCAGGAACAATAGCGCGAACTATTGATATCTGCCTTCTTAAACATAATCATATGTTTATAATCTACCTCTAATATATATATATATATGTCAAGCGAAAAAGGAGGAATTACAGGAAGAGTATGAAAAGCGCCGCAAATCCCAAGAAGGGACCGAAAGGAATTTTGGTTGTATGAAGGTCGGTTTTGTATTTAAAATGGAAGAATATGCTGTAACAGAGGGCGGAACCTGAAGCAATCATGAAAAAGAGGGGAATTTCGCGCGGCAGCAGGAACAGCCCTAGGAAAAGGACGAATTTCACATCGCCGAAGCCTAAGGCTTCCAGTTTTCTTATATGAAGAAAATAGGCATGGCAGAGATAAAGCACGGCAAAACAGATAAAGGAAGATAGAATGTTTTCCGGTGAAACAAAGGTCAGCCAATATCCTAAAGGCAGAAAAAGAAGAAAGGAATAAACCGTAAGAAGATCGGGAATGATAAGCAGGCGGCAGTCGATAATGCCTGCAATCAAAATGATGTGCACGGCGAAACAATAAAAAACAAATTCCGGAGTAAGCCCGAATTTCACATAGGTTAAAAGGCTTGCCGTTCCGAAAAGAAATTCCGTAAGCGGATAAAAAAAAGAGATTTTGCCGCGGCAAAAGGAGCAATGCCCTTTTTGCATAAGAAAACTGATAATCGGTATCAGCTGATACCATTTCAAAGTCCCGCAGCAGTTCGGGCACTTCGACCTTTTGGTGAAAATCGGCGATTTTGCACAAAACCGCGCAATGCCGCAGGCGTAAAAACTGCCTGAGGCAAGCCCTGCTGCGAATATGAGAAAATGGAAAATCATATGTATTTTCTTGTTTAAAATGCGTTTGTCAGCTGTTTTCCGTTATTTGTTGTTGTATATCGATGTGACAAGATTAAATTATGTAATGCATGCATTAATGCCCGCATGGTGTGCTTTTATTTTTGCCTGCGTGCTGTCTTTTTTATATGATTTTCCGTCGGCTTGCCGAGGGAAAATGTTTTGTTAAAAGAATTTGTCCTTTTTGGCGGGCGGGATTGAAGAGCGGGCGCTGTCTGGTAAAATCAGCGTTCGAGCCAGTCCGCCAAAAGTTCTTGGTATTCTTCGTCGGAAAAGGTTTTGGTATCGTACATGCCTTTCAGCTGGCGCTGTCTGCTCGCCTCGCCGAGCAAAAGAGCGGCGGCGACGGAAACATTGAAGCTTTGTATCATGCCGAACATGGGAATGTAAATTTCACCGTCCACGAGGGGAAAAAGTTCTTCGGAAACGCCGGAATGTTCGTTGCCCATGATGATTGCGGTAGGCATGGTCAAATCATATTCGCGCAGGGGCTTCGCCGTCGGCGTGCAGTTTGTCGCAAGAATTTGATAACCGGTGTTTTTCAGTTCGCCGATAAGGCTTTCTTTACTGCCGTGCCTTACCGTGTCAACCCATTTTCTTGCGGAAGCGGACGTTTTTTCGCTCAAATGCGGAAAAGGCGTGTCCGTATAATATAAATGCACCTTGTGCACGCCGAAGGCGTCACAGCTTCGGTAAATGGCGGAAACATTGTGCGGGTCGTGGATATTGTCAAGCACAAGGGTTAAATCTTTTTGCCTTTGGCTTAATACTTTTTCGATTTTCGCTCTTCTTCTGTCTGTCATCGCACGCATAACATATCCTTTTCATTGGAAAAATTTTTCGCAGTTTAGCCGTGTTTTTTGTTTCTGTCAAATTCTGTCAAATGTGTTTTTGGATATTTTATGCGCTCATGTCCATAATTGGCAGACTGTTCATGATACTATGATATTATTTATAATTTACTTCTTTTTGATATTTTATTGCCAGTATGTGAAGAGTATTGTCTCCCATTTGACAAAGCATTACATAACCTGTTTCCCCAAAGGGGATAAGCAATTCTCTTTGCTCCGGCTCCAAATCAAGAGACGGCCTGCCTGCATTAGGAAAATTTTCCAGCAACAGGGCTTTTTCTCGGATAATTTTTAATGCCGTCCTTGCGGCATCCTTATTCTTTTCAGATAAAAATAAATATGATTGTTCAAGATTTTCAAGCGCATGAGGCGTCCAATAAACTATATATGGCATTTAGGCATTGGCTCCTCTTTTTCCTGAACAATTGTATCTATCCATTCAAGAACTTCCTGATTGGTCAAATGCAAGCCTGTTTGCTGAAATTCCTCCCACGCTTTAATTCCTTCCTGCCGCCACGCTTCTCTTTTTTCTTCACGGCTGACATGATTTTCCAATGCCGATAACATGAACGCATGGGAAGATTGATTGCGGACAGCGGCTAATTTTTGGATTCTTTCACGTAATTCACAAGGTATTTTTATACTGGTATTGACAATTGATTGTGACTGCATAAATATTCTCCGTTTTGAAACAGCATATACTACTTTTTACTACTATGCAAGTTAATAAACTTTTATAGTGAAATAATCATTGTTTTTTGGAATAAGCTGTTATGTTATCAGTAATAACGGCAATGAGCTTGACAAGGTAACGGCGTTTTCGGGAAAAGGATGGTTTTTTGCAGTGTGTTAAAATCGTATCATAAGGATAATTGTATTGCGCGATTGTTTTTTTATCATCTTGCCCACAAAAAAAGCCCCTCGGATGAGGGGCTTCATATTTGCTGTCTTACGCGACAAATTCAAAATTAGAATTTGTAAACGAAAGTAAGAGCTGAACGGAAGATGTCGTC
>DONZ01000195.1 GCA_003512875.1 Desulfovibrio sp.
CTGCAAGTCAACGAAGCGGAGCTCGGACTCCTGCTCCTTTGCCTCGGCTTCGGGGCAACGGTTTCCATGCCCGTCGCCGGCGCGCTCACCAATAAATTCGGCTGCCGCACCATGCGGGTATTTTGCATACCGGTTTATTATATCGCCTTGCTTTTTCTTTGCTGGCAGGTCCCGCCATTATGGGTTTTATCGCCCATACTCTCGGTTTACCGTTCGTTTTTATCGCCATGAGCGTTTTTCTTTGTTTCGTGGCGGTTATTTTACGCTGTTTGCCCATAAGGGAATAACGCCTCATTTTGCTTGCCTTTCCATGCAAAGTGCCCTACAAAAGAAAAAAATTTAACAAGGCAGACCATGAATTTTGTAACGTTCCAATTTGCGATTTTCTTCTTATTCGTACTGATACTGCTCAGTTTGCGTATCAATACCCTCAAAACCCATAAAACGCTTCTGTTGGGTATCAATATCGCTTTTTATTCTTTTGCCGGCGTGCAATTTCTGCCCTTGCTCCTCATTGTCGCGTTCATCAATTATTATTCCGCTGTCCTGACCAATTCCCACCCTCTCAAAAAACACGCCTTCCGCCGCGGCGTCATCGGTATTGCCGTTCTTCTGCAAATACTGATTTTAGGCTTTTTCAAATATTATGAATTTTTAATTTTAAGCGCGGAACAGCTGATCAATTCCGCGGGATTGCAGATAAGCCTGATTTTTCTTTTGCCCGACATGGACATATTGCTGCCCGTGGGGCTGAGCTTTTATATTTTCCAGGGCATGTCCTATGCCATTGACAGATACAGGGATACCGCCCTGAAACCCATGAATTTTCTTGATGTGCTTCTTTTTGTTTCCTTTTTTCCCGTTGTCCTTTCAGGTCCCATTATGCGGAGCAGCCAGTTTTTTCCGCAGCTTATGGAAGACAGTCCGGCAGGGAGTGACGAGGAATACGAACAACTCGAAAAAAAACTTATCAATCGGGATATCGCCGAGGGATTCAGTTACATTTTAAGCGGTCTGTTCAAAAAAGTTGTGCTGGCGAGCTATTTGTCCGAACACATCGTGCGCGATGTTTTTCAAAGCCCGGAATTTTACAGCTCCGAAACCGTGCTTGTCGCCATGTATGCCTATGCGATGCAGATTTTCTGCGATTTTTCGGGCTATACGGATATAGCCATCGGTATCGGACGGCTCATCGGCTTTAAAATTCCGCAAAACTTCAATGCTCCCTATCTTGCCACAAGTCTTAAAGAATTTTGGCACCGGTGGCATATCAGTCTTTCAGCATGGCTGCGCGATTATGTGTATTTCAGCCTCGGAGGAAACAGAAAAGGCAATAAATACATAAACCTGTTTATTACCATGACTCTTGGGGGGCTTTGGCACGGTTCGCATCTGCGCTTCCTCATCTGGGGAATGGCGCATGGCTTGGGACTTGTTTTCAATCATGCATGGACAAGGTACAATCCTTGCAAAGCAATGCTTAAAAATGGCTTTTTTGCAAAGGCATACGCCTTTTTCTCATGGTTTCTCACTTTTCACGCCGTTTGCGTTTTATGGCTTTTTTTCCGTGCCGGCAATACGCAGACGGCCTTTGCCATGATAACGAAAATCCTCGCTTTCACCGAAGAGGGCGACGGCTACCCTCTGCTTGTTCCCATAGCGGTTTTATTGACAATGCTTATGCAGGTCATCGGCAAACATTGTTTCAGCGGCTTCGCCTTTATACTTGAAAAGCTGTGCTTCCCTTTCAAGGCAGCGCTTATCGCCTTGATTTGCGCGATCATTTTAAAATTAGGTCCTGACGGCGTTTTACCCTTTATTTATTTTCAATTTTAGAGCGGAATATGAAATTTTCTAAAATAGCAAGAAAAAGCCTTTTGTCATACATGGTTATATTCTTCCTCATGCTTCTGTTCGAGGGGCAAAGACTCAGCCCCGTGCTTGAAAGAACGGGAGCCGAGTATCCTGTTTTGCTGACCGTCAACCGCTGCCTGCATGAAATCGGCATAAAAACAAAAATTTATGATTTAAGCGCAAGACTGCATGACGAATTTGATTATATAGCCAAGCACAGCCTTTTCCGTGACATGCAGAATGTCACTCCGACACTGAAAGCCCGGTGGCAAACTATGCTTTCAAACCAAACCTTGCCGGCTCCAGCTCCCTCCGCAAAACAAACGGAAAAACTGCCCGCCAAAAATACGGACAGCGAAACCCCGTTTACTGACAGTACCGCCAATGCGGAAAATCCCGCACAATCCGTTATGCGAACAAGCGAAGATACGCAATCCGATCTGACAGCCGATTTGCCAATAGATCAGCAAGCCGATACGCAAAACAGCGCCTCATTCCAAGAACCGATAAGCCCGGTCCCCCAAAAAGAAACTATCCAAAATACGGACCAGGAAAAATACCGGTACAATATCTATAATTATCCTTTCAATGCCGAGCTGGTGCGAACCCCCGAAACAAAAAGCGGCATCGCAGGCTATGCCGCGCATATCCCCGATTACGGCAAAAAAAAGAATGTGCTTTTGGTCGGCGATTCCATGATGATGGAAGGCTTGGGACCAACCCTGCACGCCCGCCTGCGCAAGCGAGATAATTTAACCGTGCACCGCGAGGGAAAATATTCTTCCGGGCTGAGCCGTCCGGACTTTTTCAACTGGTTTGACAGCCTCCCCCCCATGCTTGAAACCTATCAGCCCGATTTGCTCGTCATAAGCCTTGGCGCAAACGATACGCAGGATATTGTCATCGACAGGAAACGATATTTTATCGACACAAAGCCATGGGAGGAAATTTATTTACAGCGCTCCAAAGATTTCATCGCCTTGGCGGATAACGGCAAAAGGCGCATTCTTTGGGTCAGTCTGCCTGTCATGGGCAAAGAACCGTATTTCACGCGCACAAAACGTATTTCCAAATTGCAGGAAGAAGCGAGCAAAGACGTTCCCCTCGCACAATTTGTCAATATTGAGCACTTGCTCACGGAAAACGGAAAATATACGACCTTTTACAAGGGAAAAAACAATCAAAGCATACGGTTGCGCTCACAGGATTTAATCCATGTCAGCACAGAGGGCGGAGAAATTCTGACCGATTACGTTTTGCCCTATGTGGATGCCGAACTTGCGGAACTTTACGCGGAAGAAACGCCTTTCTGCTATCCGCCCGTAGCAGGCATGGCGAACCGCGTGACATTCACATCCGGCTTGCGCCAAAAACAAGCGGAATATTACATATGGCTGCCGGAAACCCAGACAATGCTTCCGGAACCTCCGAACAATCAGACCGCCGATAATGAAAAGAAAAAGGGGCGGAACAAATATCCCGACGTTCCGAAACTCATTGCGGAACAGCAGGGCGGCAAGCGTTATCCCGTGCTTTATCTTTTGCACGGCGCAACCAATTCCGGAAAAGAATATGTCGAAATGCTGGGAAAAGAATTGCAGGAGCTTGCAAACAGCAAACAAACGATTATCGTCGCCCCCAGCTGCGAGCCTTACGGCTGGTATGTGGACAGCCCGATAGTTTCCGAAAATCAGATTGCGGGCTTTATCACGAAAGAACTTGTTCCCCATATCGACAGTCTTTATCCCACAACAAAAAAACGGGCGATCACAGGATTGAGTATGGGAGGGCACGGCGCACTGCTCCTCGGTTTCCGCAACAAAAACCTTTTCCAGTCCATGGCAAGCATAAGCGGCGTGCTTGATATCCGCATGCATAAAAACAATTGGAAAATAAAAAACCTCTTGGGCGAACTCACACCGGAGAACCAAAAAATTTGGGACGACAATTCCGTACTGGAGCTTATCAATAAAAAATGGCCCGCCACCTCGCCACGGCAAATCATCGTCGTTACGGGAAGCAAGGACAAACTTGTGCTGGAAGAAAACCGCAGCGCCCAAAAATCATTTCAAAAACGGGGCTTCAGCATGGAATACATTGAAGCGGACGGCATACATAACTGGAATTTCTGGCAAAAACATATTCCGGAAACCCTTTCCAAACAAGCCGATTTTCTCAATACCCTCTAAGCATATTAAGAAATACGGGGAAATTCCATGCATATCCGCCCCGCTCAAACCGCCAACGCCGAACAATTATTGGCGATTTACGCCTATTATGTGAAAAATACGGCGATTTCCTTTGAATATGCCGTTCCGAGTCTTGAAGCGTTTCAAAACCGTATCCGAACAACGCTGAAACAATATCCCTATCTTGTTTTGGAAAGCGAAAACGCGGTTTACGGATATGCCTATGCGGGAGCTTTTGGCGGACGGGCAGCCTACGCGTGGTCTTGCGAAACAAGCATTTATCTTGACCGTACCGTGCAAAGACAAGGGTATGGGCGAAAACGCTATGAAGCGCTTGAAAAAAATTGCAGGAAACGGGCATATTGAATGTATATGCCTGCATTGCGTACCCTGAACGGAACGATGAATTTCTAAGCACCGGCAGTGCTGATTCTCATGCCCGCCTAGGCTTTGAAAGAGTCGGAACATTCCGGAACTGCGGGTATAAATTCAACCGCTGGTACAGTATGATTTGGATGGAGAAAATAATCGGAAACCATGAGAACAATCAAAAGCCGAAACTTATGCGAAATATTCCTGAATAACGCTGTCCAAATCCTCAAAGCTCCTGCACTGTATCAGGGCTTGGCGCAGGAGCTTCGCATTTTCCAAATGCCGGACATAACGCGGAACAATGGTCCGCATTTGCAAGACCGCCCGCTCGGGACAATATTCTTTCGCATACGCCAAATGTTTCATGATAAGCGCGTGCAAATCCGTTTTTATCTGTTCGGGGCTTTTGGGAAACAATTCCTCATATTCCGGAATTTGCGAAGAAACAAGACCGTTTTCCCGCACATGACGCCACAGAATTTTATGCTCGGCAAAAATACGGGGATTGCTCATCGCCCCTCTGGCATACATGACGGCATCGGCTCCCGTTTCAAGCAAAACCCGCACGCCGTCGCGCGCCGTAAACAAATCCCCGCTTGCGACAACCGGAATTTCAAGAAGTTCCTTAAGCCGCGCAAGGGCTTCGTAGCAAGGCGTGCCGCTGAAGCCCTGCCGCGCATAACGGGGGTGCAGGGTTATCCAGTCCGCCCCCAAATCCTGTAAACGCAGAGCCGCCTCTTCATAAACATTTTCGTCAAAATAATAACCCAAACGGATTTTAAAGCCGATTTTACGCCCCTTATCCTTATGCACTTCGGAAATAACGCTTTCCGCAACCTTGTATAGGTTTGGCAAATCTTTGAGCATTGCCGCCCCCGCTCCGGTTTTCGCAACCTTCGGAACGGAACAGCCGACATTCACATCAAAAAAACAAAAACCGTCCTCTTTTAAAATTTGTACGGCTTTTTGCATGAAATCATGCTCCGCACCGAAAACCTGCACAATCAAAGGACTGTCTTTCGCCTGCGTCCGCAATAAATCACAGGTATTTTTCCCGTTATAAACCAACCCCTTCGCGCTGACCATTTCCGTACAGGCGACATCAGCCCCGTGTTCGCGGCAAAGCAGGCGGAAAGGCAAATCGGACCAGCCGGCAAGAGGAGCGAGCCACGGCATATTCTTTTCTATCGGCAATATCAATTCCTGCATATGTCCTCAATCACTGCAAGGGCTTCCATTTTATGGAACATTCCCATTTTTTGCTCAGTTTTTCCAAAAAAACGCACAAGCAATAATAGAGCAGTGCCGTCAGTATCCAAATTTCAACGGTCCTTCCCGTCACATTCATAAGTTCCATGCTTTGGAACGTGAGTTCCTGCAGCGAAATAATGGAGGCGATGGCGCTGTCTTTCATGGTGCTTATGCTTTGCCCCGCAAGGGGGGCGAGGCTTTGGCGCATAGCCTGCGGAATAATGATATGGCGGCGGATTTGCCATGCCGTAAGTCCGCTCGCCCTGGCGGCTTCCCATTGCCCGCAGGGTACGCTTTCAATGCCGGCGCGCACGATTTCCGCAATGTACGCCCCCTCATAAAGCCCGAGGGTCAGCACGCAGGCAGCCATTCTGTCAAGCTGCCCCTCCGGAGCGGCCAAAACATAAAACAAGCCCTTATATTCCGATTTCGCAAGGCTGTTTTCCGCATTGCCCCAAAATTCCGTAAGCACGGAAGAAGCGAAGAAGAAAACCAGGAAAAGCAAAACAAGCGGCGGCATATTGCGGAAAACAAACACGTACAGCCTGCCCGGCAAAGCCGAAACACCGCTTTTATGGGCGGAAACGATGCCCACGAACGACCCTGTCAAAAAAGCGAGCGCCAAGCACCACAAACTTAACCGCAGGGTCATGCCCACGCCTTGCAGCAAAACGCCCGCATGCCAATTTCCGTTTTCGTCCGCTCTTATCAAATACGAAAAAAGGCGTTTAAAACTGAAATCCTGCACAGAGGCGAAAACAGCATGCAGTACGAACAAAAACAAAACCCCGAAAATAAGCAGGAAAAGTTTATCCGCATTGTTCATGGTGCCAAACGTTCGTTTTTGCGTACCTAAAATATATGCCATTTTTACGCCCTGTTTCCAATGCCGGCGGCTAATCGCCGGGGATCAGCTCCTGCCATTCGGTTCCCATGAACCAATATTCCGCCCTTTCTTTGAGCCAGCCCGAACCGTGCATAGTCAAAATCCAATTGTCAAAGACATTGAGGGTGTCAAAATCTCCTTTGCGCACGGCAAAGCCGATAGGTTCCTTATATTCGGCAATTTCAAAGGGACGGAAAAGCTTGTCCGGATTTTTGGCGATTTCCAGTGTCGGCAAAGGACGGGAAGAAACAAAGGCAAAAGCGCGCCCTGACAAAACCTCCTGAATGGCGGGCGCTTCCTCATTGAAAAAACGCACTGTCGCTTCCGGCAAAAACTTCTTTGCGAATGTCGCTCCTGCCGAACCGTTGCGCACCGCGACAACCACGGTTTTGTCATTAAAATCCGCAAGACTTTTAAGTCCGCCCGCCTTTTCCTTATTCGCCATGATGTCCATTGCGTTGTAATCATACGGCACGGTGAAGTTCACGGTTAAATTGCGTTTTGTGGTCGCTCCCATGCCTCCGATGATCACATCGAACTTATTCGCCAAAAGTGCGGGAATAATGCCGTCCCAGTTGGTAGGAACAAGCTGCAGTTCCACGCCCAAATCTTCGGCAAGCTTTTTGGCGACATCTATTTCAAAGCCGATGTATTCCCCATTCTTATCCTGCATAGCCCAAGGCACAAACGTTGAAAATCCGACCCGCAGCACCCCCCTTTCCATAACGGCGTCAATCGTTGACTCCGCCCGTGCCGCATTCGCCAAGAAAAACGGCAGAACAAGCATGACAGCCAATATTTTTACAAGATATTTCATAAAAACTCCTTTTTCATCGTTTTTGAGCAAAAATCAATGCCGGCACACTGACGAAAAGCGTCAGCAAAAAATATAAGACTGCAACAATTATCCATATTTCAAAGGATAAATAGGTTTCGGAAATAACATTGCGCGCCTGCAAAGTCAAATCCGCAGCAGCAATCGCACTGACAAGCGACGTATCCTTTATCAGGGAAATAAGCTGTCCTGCGAGGCTTGGCAAAACATTGCGGAAAACTTGGGGCAAAATGACATACCGCAGCGTTTTCGGAAGCGACATGCCAAGGCTGAAAGCGGCTTCCCATTGGGCATGGGGAAGAGCGAGAATGCCGCCCCGCAGTATTTCCGCCAAATACACGCCCTCGAACAAAGCCAGACAGAAAACAGCCGTCATGAACGGATTGAGCCGAAGCACGCCCGCAATGACAAAATAAAACAAAAAAAGCTGAATCAGCAAAGGCGTGTTGCGGATCAATGAAATCAAAGCCCGCCCGGCGAAAGCAAGCACGGGAGATTGCCCCAAACACATGAACACAAGCGAAAAGGCAAAAAATAACGCAAGAAACATGCTGCAAAACGCAAGCAAAACCGTTATGCCCAGTCCCTGTAAAAGAGGACCCGCCCTAAATCCCCCGGCAGTCCAAACGCCAAGATAACGCCAGCTCCTTGCCCATTGCCACGCGTAACCGTCGCCTGCCTCAATGTAAACCCACACGGCGCAGGAAACCATGCACGCAACAAGCAGAAGCGGAAGCAATGCGTTTTTCATGCTGTTTGCAAACTTTTCCCGCGAAGAAAAAGGCTTTCTGTTTTTCATGTGTTACCTTATTTTACCGTATGAATTTGTCCGTTATGCATACTGACTGTCGATAAACCGTTGAAGGATTTTCAGCGCGCAAGCAATCGTATTATGTCAAGTCCGCATGATATATAAAACAATTTTCCGCTTGTAAAGGTTAAAAACCGCTTCGTTTTTCCGCTGTTTTCCGCTTTCCTTTCAATGGCGGTTTCAGCAAAGCTCGGCGTCGCCAAGTCCAAACTGCGTGAGGGAATTTGTTTTTGTTTGGATACAAATAAACCGGAAATCCTCTTCGGAAGCATTTTCAAGCGTCCGAACAGCCTCCGGCATGACTTTCACCGCGCTGCCCTCTTTCACGCGGATTTTTTCGTTATCGACCGTCAATATGCCATGCCCTTTTAAAACAATATACACTTCCTCGTTTTGCTTATGCTTGTGATTGAAAGGAACTTTAAAACCTTTCGGAACACTGTTGACGGAAATTTCACACCCTGTCAGCGCAAGTGTATCATGCAAAAACACTTTTCCGTTTTCAAGCCCGATGAGTTCATCAAGTTTTCCCAATTCCGTTGTTTCGTACTGTTTCATACCATATACTCCTTTTTAGTTTGATATCTAACTATTTGTATGGAAAACGGCATAGCCCGTGCCATTTCACCGACAATTTGCTCCTAAGAGAGATTGTTCTCCATTTTTTTCAGCAGCGCGTCTAATATGCCCGTTTCTTCCGCCGTAAAACCTTGGCAGAGAAGTTCATTCAATTCTTTTGATATGTTCTCAAACACCGGTTCAAACCGTTTCCCTTGTTCGGTAAGCCGGATATAAGTAATCCTGCTGTCGTTCCGCGACTTTTCCCGGTACACGAAACCGAGCCTTTCAAGCTTATCGGTTAAAACCGTAACCGTCGGCTTGGAACGGCGGATTTTGTCCGCAATATCTTTCATGGTCACATCTTCACCACGATACAAAACCGCCAAAATATCGCCGTGACTCGGAACAAGCCCCTCAATGCCGTTTTGGGCAAGCCGATCCATGATAAAACGGTTTGCGCTTTCCCTGATTCTTGAAATCGTGGATAAACTGTTTCTGTTTTCCGTACTCATGCATCTACAATAATTCGACATCTAATCATTGTCAAGAAAAAATTATTCTCCAAAAGCCAGCACATGAAACTTGTCTTTTGCAGTATATTATTATAAATTTATTTTATAAAGTAAGTTAACTAGGAAAAATTATCGTATAATATATGTTGAGTTTATTAGAAAATCAAAAAATATATAAAACAACGCAAATTCATAATCGGCGCTATTTAGGTAATAAATACAAACTGTTACCAACCATTAAACATATTGTAAAAAAAGAATGTTTTTCAATAAACTCTGTTGCAGATATTTTCACAGGAACCGGAGTTGTCGCCTCTGCATTTATGGATAAACAAATTATCACTAATGATTTATTATATAGTAATTATATTAGCAATATAGCATGGTTTAGCAATCAAGAATTTAATAAAAAAAGAATTATTGAATTTATACAATATTATAATTCTATTCAGCCAACAGAAGAAAATTATATGACGCAAAATTTTTCTGATACCTATTTTAGCCATGAAATTTGTGCTAAAATTGGTTATATTAGAGAACATATTGAAAAAAATTATCATATTGGCATTATTAATGAAAGGGAACGTGCAATTCTTATCACTTCATTACTTTATGCTATGGACAGAATAGCAAATACATGCGGACATTATGATGCATACATAAAAAACAGTATATTTTCTAAAAAACTAGAGCTTGCTGTACCTGACATTTTTCAACACAATAATAAAAATAATCAATGCTATAATAAAGATGCCAATCTACTTGTAAAAGAAATATATGCTGACCTTGTTTATATCGACCCGCCTTATAATTCACGCCAATATTGTGATACTTACCATTTATTGGAGAATGTTGCCAAATGGGAAAAACCTGAAGTTTTTGGCGTTGCGAAAAAAATGGACAGAAGCAGTTTAAAAAGCGAGTATTGCACACAAAATGCGGCAAAGACATTGGAAGAACTTATAGACAACATTAATGCCAAATATATTTTGTTTTCGTATAACAATATGGCAAGCAAAGGAAATGACCGCTCTAATGCAAAAATTTCTGATGAAGATATTTTACGTATATTGCAAAAAAAGGGAACAGTAAAAGTTTTTACGGAAAATTATAAGGCTTTTACAACAGGAAAGTCAAACATTCAAGAAAATGCTGAACGACTTTTTCTTTGTATCTGTTTTGAGCAAAAAAAGATAGCTTCTCCCATGAATTATACGGGCGGAAAATTTAAGCTGCTGTCCCAAATTTTACCGTTATTTCCTAAAAAGATTCATACTTTTGTTGATTTGTTCTGCGGCGGCTGTAATGTTGGCATAAACGTAACTGCCGAACAATATATTTTTAATGACAGCAATCAAGAAATTATGGGATTGTATTCCATACTTCAAAAAACTCCAATACAACAAATTTTAACTTCCGTTATTAATATTATCAATCAATACGGACTTTCAAGCTCCGCTTCATATGGATATGCTCATTATGGTTGTGACAGCAGCTCAGGTCTGGGAAAATATAACAAAGAAGCATTTAATAGATTAAGAACAGATTTTAACTTGTTACAGCAAAAAGATTATCACTATTATATAATGCTTTTTGTTTTAATTGTTTATTCATTTAATCATCAGATACGTTTTAATAGTAAAGGACAATTTAATTTACCTGTCGGAAAGCGTGATTTTAATAAAAAAATTCAGAAAAAACTTGTTGATTTTATGCAGGCAGTTCAAAAAAAAGACTGTTCTTTTACAACATACTCTTTTCTTGACTTTGATATTTCATGTCTGACCAAAGATGATTTTGTTTATGTTGACCCTCCCTACCTTATCTCCTGTGCAAGCTATAACGAAAATGGCGGATGGACAGAACAAAATGAAAAAGAACTTCTTTTATTTCTAGAAAAACTTGATACACGAGGTATTCGTTTCGCTCTTTCTAATGTATTAAGAAATAAAGGAAAAGAAAATACATTGCTTTGCAGATGGCTTGAAGAACATACACATATTCAGGCAATTCCGATACAAAATTCTTATGCTAATTCTAATTACCATACTAAGGACAAGAGCAGCAGTTGTGAAGAAGTTTTGATAGTTAATTATTAGGGGAGTAATTATGCCTTATCCAAACATCGCATATAAGAGTTATTGTTGGAGTTTTGGGACAACGAGTTTCAGAACAAAAAATTTTAACCAGAAGATAGAAACATTATTGTTGTTGCTCGACGAGTTTTGGAATCTTCCTGAAAATGCAAATCAAGATTGGGAAGGCAATTCTCTGTTACAGAGTTCTTTTTATGATTTTATGAAAGAACATCATTTTTTGGTTGGCAATGCTCCGCGTAAAGAAAAAGATGCCAGAGAAAAAACTTCTGGGCTTGTTGATATTGGGTTGATTACTCAAAACAGAAAATTATCCCAAGTCGGTAAAAAATTGCTTGAATTGAGTAAAAATAATAATTTTACGGCTGACAATATTTTAAGTATTCCGCAGGACAGTTATATTTATTTTATGCAAATGCTTAAAACATACAATGAATTTGACGGGGGATATGTTCGTCCTTACTTGGTCTTATTGTATTTACTGACTAAATTTGAATATTTGACTTATGAAGAATTTACTTTTTTGCTTCCTCTTTGTATAAATCAATCCTCAACTGAAAAAATTATTGATAACATTTATCAAGTTAGAAGCAGGCAAAAGTCCATTGATTCTGTAATCGTTGACGTGCTTTTTTCAATGGACAATTATAATGAGGCGTATCAGCTTTTTTTAACTAATGTTGCAGATAAAGAACTTATTTGTACAATTGGACTTAACAGAAAAAGCAGAACTTATGATAAAGCATATTATCCTTTTTATTTGGAGTTAAAAAAAGTTTTTCTTTTGGGCAAGGAAGATATTTTTCCTCTTTATAAAGCTACAAAAGACATAACAATAGGGAAATATTGGCGGTCTTTTTTATTTTCAAGCCAAAGCGAAAGGGCAATAAAAAGTAGTGGACGGGAACTTTTGAATGATACTGTTTTTACTTCTGTGCAAAATGAAACAGAATTAAAAAAGCTCTTTTTCCGATTCATGCATTTATTTAAAGCAAAAGCAACTCTTGCGGACTATTTTGATTTAAATAGACGTTATATAAAAAATACGGATATTGTCCTTTTTGAAGATAGTACGGTTAAACTGGATATTATTCCCAAACATATTTTTAAAAATCTTGAATCTGATTTATTGCGATATGCTTTTACTAAAACAAATACGCTGCATGATAATATTCCTTTAAACAATATTTTTCCGGAACTTTCTTTTAATGAGCAAGACTTTATTTCAGCGGTTAATGAAGAATTACATATTGATGCGGAAACAGTAAGTGAAGCTCAATCGGCAGTAGAGCAATATAGATATAAAAAATTCAATAAAATGATTGATGAGAAATTCAGCAATGAAAATCTTATTCAGCTGTTAGAATATTTTGAAAACAGAGAAGACGAAAAAATTAATGAATATGTAACAGACAACGCCGATATTCCTACAATTTTTGAATATATTCTTGGTATAATATGGTATAAAGTATGTGAACGGCAAGGAAAGATTTTAGATTATATGAAATTGTCATTGGAAGCGGATTTATTGCCTAAAACTCATGCTGGAGGAGGTGAAGCGGACATTGTTTATGAATATCAGAAAACAGCCTATTATCCTTCCCATAATCTGCTATTGGAAGCCACGCTTGCAAATACCAATTCACAAAGAGCCATGGAACTTGAACCCGTTACAAGACATCTTGGACAGCATATTTTAAGAAATAATAATTCAAAATGCTATTCCGTATTTGTCAGCAATAAACTTTATATTAACATTATTTCTGATTTCAGAAACAGAAAAACATATACATGGTATGATAATTCGGATACCAATCATTGTATTAAGGGATTAAAAATTATTCCACTTGAAACAAGCGACTTAAAAACAATTATCCAAAATGAGCTGACCTATAAAGAATTGTACCCGCATTTTGAAAGCTCCTATCAATCTTCAAACATGGAAGCAAGAAGCTGGTATGAAGACCTAAAAGCATTCTAAGCATACGCTGTCAACTTAAAAAACATTTCCCCGTTTCCTGTCAGTTTTTGGACGGAATTTGTTTTTCATTTGCCTTTCCTTTTTATTTTTTTATATTTATCTATTTGAAATATAATGATTTTTATTTTTTGGCACTCAATATGCTATATCAAAGGCAAGGATAAAGGAAAAAACATGGCAGGGTTCAAATTCGCATTGGAAAAAGTTCTCCAATACAAGGAACAGCTTGAGAACGAGGTGAAAGCCAAACTTGCCGACCTTGGCGCAAAAAAGCAAATGTCGGAAAAACGCCTCGCAGACCTGAAACAAGATGAGATTTTCCAAGAACAAAAACTCAGCAAAACCCCGGTTCATGAAACGGGTGAGCGTTGGCTTATTGACAATTATATCAAGGCGATACGTCAAGACATACAGCAAACGCAAAAAAACATCGCCCTGCTTGATACCAGAATTGAACAAACCCGTATCGAGCTGGCGGAAAAAGCAAAAGACAGAAAAGTTATGGAAAAACTCAAAGAAAAACACTTTGAGCTTTACAAAAAAGAAGAACAACTAAAAGAGCAGAGGAACTTAGATGAAATTGCAAGCATTCGATTCAAAACGCAGACTTACTAATATTTGTTGCTTTGTCGTAGGTCTCGGTCTTGTGAAATTAGTTTTTGGCGCATACATTCTTGCAGGCGGAACCCTTTTCAGCTTTGAAAGCGTAAAACGCCCCGCCGACCCGAAAGCGGAAGCCCTCGCAAAGGCAAGGGAACAGCAGCGCCTCGCTCTTAAAAAAGCCAATCAGGAAATCATTGTTTCTCAAAAAATTGACACGCCCGCAGACAGTCAGGTTTCCGACAGCGCGACGCAGTCATCAGAAAATAAAACCATTGCCGCAATCAACAATCAAAACAAAGCAAAAGCCCGTTATCTCGCCGACAACGCCGACGGCGTGAAAGCCGATATGCTTGTGCAGGCTTCCATGGCGACCATCGGAGCGAAACAAAGCCAAACCCGCCATGCTTTGCTTGAAAGCTCCATTCAGGAACCAAGCGAAGAAGCGAAAAAAGAGCTGAACGAATCCCTTGAAAGCGCAAAACCGAACTATAAACAGGAAAAAACCTTTTCTTTCAGTTTGGTAGGCACAGCCCATGCCGAAGAACCGAATGCGGACGAGTATCTGCGTCCCGACCAACGCCAGACAACAACGATGATTCCCACCCCGAAAGTGGAAAAGCCCTATGATTCCCCTGATGTTTTGAGCTACAAAGAAGCGGAACTCAACCAAAAGGAAGAAGAACTCCTTTCCTTGCAGGAACAAATGAATTCCCGCATGCAGGAACTCAACCAACTGGAAAACAAACTGGGCAACATGGTGCAGGAAGCAAACAGCGTGGAAGATACCAAATACACCCACCTTATCGCAACCTATGCGGCCATGAAACCGAGAAAAGCGGCGGAAGCCCTTTCAACTCTTGATGAAAAAATCGCCGTACGCATTCTGAACGGCATGAAAAGCAAACAGTCCGGCGAAATCTTTTCATACATGGACCCTCTCCAAGCCGCACGCCTTTCAAAAGCCATGACAAAACTGCAAACAAACTAAATTTCCCTTTCCTTTCATATCCTTAATCCTTTTGTTCTTCATCTTTTGCCGATAAGCACTATTTTACATAGTGCTTATTTTTTGTTAATATTCCCGAAAAAGGATTTTCTTATGTATGAATGTATACAAGTGGCTGAAAACACCTACTATATCGCAAGCCCCAGCAATACCGGCTTATATGTTGAAAATGGCGAAGCATGGATCATCGATACCGGAATTGACGCCCGCGCAGGCAAAAAAATTGCGAAACGCCTCGAAGAAAACAATTGGAAGCCGAAAGCTGTCATCAACACGCATTGCCATGCCGACCATATCGGCGCCAACGCGTGGCTGCAAAAACAATTCGACATTCCTGTTTATGCCAACGGCATGGATTGCATGTTCATTGAAAACACGCTGCTTTCAAGCATGGCGCTTTGGGGGGCGTATCCGCCAAGGGCTTTGCAAGGCGTCTTTTTCACGGCGGAAAACAGCAAAGTCACCCCGATACAAAACGCTCCCCTGCCTCAGGGTTTTGAAATCATCCCCTTTTCCGGGCACAGCCTTTTCATGATCGGACTGCGCACGCCCGACAATATCGTGTTCACCGCCGATGAACTTTGTCCTCCGCATATTTTGGAAAAATACGGCATCGGCTATAATTACTGTCTGGAAGGCTATTTCAAAAGCCTTGAAACAGCGGAACGGCTGGAAGCGAAACTTTTTGTGCCCGCCCACGGCGAACCTTTCGCCGATATACGAGAGCTTGCCGCAATAAACCGCAAATCCGTGCTTGACGTTTGCAGGCTGATCATAACGCTCTGCAAAACGCCGCAACATTTTGACATGCTTTTGCAAGGCGTTTTCAACCATTACGGACTGAATATGACGTTCGCCCAATACACGGTCACAGGTTCCGTGCTCCGTTCCTATCTGTCATGGCTTTATGACGAAGACGCTCTCGAACCGGTTATCCTGGACAACATCTTATATTGGCGGGCAAAATAAAACGCAAAAATTCCCTTATACCCTTATCAAATCATAACGCGCCCGCATACGTCATTTGCTGATTTTCTCTTTCACCTGTTCCAAAGTCAGTCCTTCCAAATGGCGCACCCGCAAATTCACCAATAAACAAACGCAAAGCAAACCTAAAATGAGGGCTATCCAAAAACCATACACGCCCAGCGGTTTGACAATGAAATCAGTATAACAGAGCGCATACCCGATCGGCACGGACAAGCCCCAGTACGAGAAACAGCAAATGTAAAAAATAGCCTTGGTGTCGTTATAGCCGCGCAAAACGGATAAAACAACCATTTGCACGCTGTCCGGAATCTGGTATATCGCCGTAAAAATCAGAATGCTGCCTGCAAGCGCTATCACCATAGGGTCTTGGGAATAAAGTTTCGCAATCTCTTCCCGGAACAAAACCATGCCGCATAAACTGACAAAACCGATAAGAACCCCGATAAGCACGCTCGACTGCCGTGTTTCTTTGGCTTTAACCAAATCGCCCGCCCCCACGTGCCTGCCGACCAAAATACTGGTTGCGGTGCCAAGGGAAAGGGGAAACATGAAAAGCAAGCTGCTTGTCGTCATGGCTGCCTGATGTCCTGAAACCGTAACTTTGCCCAAGGGGGAAATCAATAAGGAAATGAGCGAGAAAGACGAAACCTCCAAAAGCAGGGCGAACGCGATGGGAAGCCCCAGACGCACCACCCGTTTCATGACGACCATGTTGGGCCTGACGATTTTAAACGTGCCGGGACTGTATTTTTTCAAATAATAAAACATGATGAAAAACATTATCCAGCAAACAACCGCCGTCGCAAGCCCGCAGCCGGCTCCGCCGAGGGCGGGAAACCCGAAATATCCGAACACAAAAACCATATTCAGCGGAATATTGCAAAATAAAGCCGCAAAACCCGCAATCATGGCGGGACGCGTATATGACTTCGCTTCCATAAAAAAACGGGTCACAAAAAAAAGCAGGAAAGCCGGCATGCCCCATTTTATGTAAAATAAATATTCAGAAGCGATCTGCGCCATTTCTTTGTCGATTTTCGCAGACCGCACATAAAAATAAGAAGCGAGCGTGAAAAGCGCAATCAAAAAGGCGGAAAGCAAAAACGCTATCCAAATGCCGTTCCGCCAAAAACGGTTCAAACTTTCCTTTTTTCCCGCGCCAAGCCCTTGCGCCACAAGCGGACCGATAGGAATAAGGATTCCCTGCCCGAAAAGCAAAAGCGGTGTCCATATCGCCCCGCCGATGGAAACGCCTGCCATGTGCGCCGTTCCCGCCATGCCCGCCACGACGGTGTCTACGAAATTCATGGACATTTGCGCGAGCTGCCCCAGTAAAATGGGCATACCCAAATGCAGCAGGCTTTTGGCATGGGCTTTAAACGTATTTTGAGAAATCATAAGTATCGTTTCTGTTCCTAAAATAAAAAAATATGCAAAAATTAGGAGGATTTTCTAAAATTAAAAACGCGTTCTGTCAAAAGAAAAAGCGTAAAAAAGAAAAAGAGGATAAAAAACAAACGCTTTTATCCTCTTTCATGAATACGGTGAAAAGCTGTCAAAAAAGCGTCATGCGGGATCAGCTGTTTCCGGAGCAACCGTGCTTATCCGCCCCGCACAGGTGCGTTCCGCAGGAATGCCCGTGCCCATGATCGTGATGAGAACAGCAAACAGCGGCATTGAATTTCAGCGAGCCCGCAAGATACGCGTTAACCGCTTCATCAGCCATGCCCGAAACCCCTCCGAAAAGCTGTATGCCGGCTTCTGCCAAAGCATTTTGGGCTCCTGCGCCGATACCGCCGCAAATCAGCACGTTCACGCCGGATTTTGCCAAAAAATCAGCCAAAGCCCCGTGTCCCTGCCCGTTGGTATCGACAACGCGGCTGTCCGTTATTTTTCCGTTTTCAACATCGTAAAGCTTGAATTGCTCGGAATGTCCGAAATGTTGGAAAATCATGCCGTTTTGATAGGTCGCTGCGATCTTCATATCCATATCCTCTTTTTTCGTTTTTAAAATATATTGCAAACCGTCTGTTTTTTTCAGCAAAAAGAACAATTTTGCCGAACATTGATAATACTATAATGCCTCCCGCCCAAAAAGCAAGCGGCAGCGCAGCCATTAACCGTTATTTTTTAATCTTCCCCCTTGGTTTGACACTATTTTAAAAATCTTATAAACAAAAAAAACACATTTTATCAGGCACGACCGGTTAAAACAAGCCATGCAAAAAAATATCGGAAAAAACACCCATGATCCCGTAATGGAAAATGACTTGAATCATTTTCTTGCGCTTATGAGCCAGCGGGGTTTAAACACCACGAAACAGCGTGTCAATATCGCAAAAATATTTTTTTGCATGCAGGGTCATCATTCCCTGGAAGAAATCTGTCAGGAAGTGCGCAAAACATATCCGGGCATAGGACAGACGACCGTTTACCGCACAATCAAGCTCATGTGCGAAGTGGGGCTTGCGGAAGAACTGCATGTGGGGGAAAACTTCGCCCGCTACGAAGTCTGCATAGGAAAACAGCACCACGACCATTTGGTCTGCACAGCCTGCGGAAAAACAATAGAATTTCACCTGCCGGAAATTGAAAAATACCAAAAAGAAATTGCGGAAAAAAACGGCTTCACCCTCCTGGACCACCGGCATATCCTGCTCGGTATCTGCGAAAAATGCCGCGCGAAACACCATGAAAAAACATAAGATCTGCTCAACGCTTTTTAAATGAACCCCCTTTGACATATTTTAATTACAGCCCTTTGTTTTGCTTGCGAAATAAAGGGCTTTATGCTATTCTCGCTCCTTGGAAACAAAAAAATACCTTTGGTTTGATCAGGCGGCACATGAAAGAATTTACCCGGTTTATCGCGCAGGAACAAAACGGCATTGCGAACGCATTGGAAAACGTGACGAAAAAACTGCCCTCTTCCGTGCGGGAGATCGCAAGCTACGCTTTTTTATCCGGCGGAAAAAGACTCCGCCCCGTCTTGACGCTCTTATGGTACAATCTTCTTGAAACGGAACAAAAAATAACCCATCCGGAGCTCTCCGTATACGATGCGTCCGTTGTTCTGGAAATGTTCCATGTCGCAAGCCTTCTGCACGACGACGTGCTTGACAATGCGGAACTGAGACGCGGCAAAACCGCAAGCCACGTGAAATTCGGCGTCCGCCCCTGCCTTTTGGCGGGAGACGCCTTGCTCGCCATGGGCAACAAGCAAATGGCGGAATTTCAAAACACGGCGCTTATGAATATCATTTCCGACGCGTTGCTCAAAACGGCAAACGGTGAAATCGAAGAAATCAATCTTACCGGAAAAATTCCGGACAATGCCGAAGAATATCTTGCCGTCATCGAAGGAAAAACGGCTTGGATCATCCGCTCCGCCTGCGAAGTGGGCGCCGTTATGGCGGGTGCCGCCCCGAAAGATGTCGCCGCCGCCCGTGATTTCGGTTTAAATCTCGGCATGGCGTTTCAGATTGTGGACGACGCCCTTGATTTTTCTCCCGAAGAAATAATAGGCAAACCTTCCGGCGGCGACCTCAGAGAAAGAAAATGCACGCCTCCTGTCCATATGTATCTGCAAAGCCTCACGGAAAGCGAACGAGCCGATTTCATCCAAAAATTTCAAAATATTTCCAACCCCGTTTTTGCAGGGCGAAACATCCCGAAAACCGAAGGAAAAACATTCAGCGAGCAGGAACTGCAAACCATCGCGCAAAAAATCATTGACGCGGGCTATCCGCAAAAAACCCGCGAACTCGCCCAAACCTATTTGGACGAAGCGGAAAAACATTTGCAGGGCTTTTCGGGAACATACAAAACCATGTTAGCGGAAGCAATAACCTATATAAAAGAAAGAAAGAAATAGCCGCAAGGCATAAACCCAAAAAGGTGGATTATGAGTCTTTTACGTTTGGAAATTCGTGTCAAGGAAAATCAACAGGACCCGGTAGGACGCAGAGTTGCGGAAGAAATAAAAGAAGCGCTCGGCTTCAATATCGATACCGTACGTATGGTGAAAGTTCTTACTTTTGACGGTATCGGCGAAGAAGAAGCGGGTTTGCTCCTTGAAAAAGCCGTTATGCACGACCCGGTTCTGCAAAGCGCAAGCCTTCAGCCGAGCCCGTCCGACGCCGATTTCATACTTGAGGTAAGCTTCCGTCCCGGCGTAACGGACAATGAAGGCAACACGGCAAGGAACACCGCCGCCCTCGTGCTCGGAAAAGAAAGGGACACCCTCAAGGTTTACACCGCCAAGCAATACCATCTGTGGGGCAAAATAACCCGCGCCGAAGCGGAAAAAATCGGCAGGGATCTGCTTGCCAACGAGCTTATCGAACGCCTGCGCATAAAAAGCAGGGAAGAATGGGCGAAAGAAGCGGGCTTTGAAGCGCAGGCTTCAAAAGTCACCGGAAAAGCTTCGGATACGGTCCGCATTATTCCGCTCCTCGGCATGAGTGACGCGGAACTTATCGATTACAGCCGTAAAAACACCCTCGCGCTCACGCTGGAAGAAATGCTTATCATCAAGAATTTTTACGCAAAAGACGAAACCAAAAAAGACAGGGCGCAATTCGGTTTGCCCGAAAATCCAACGGACGCGGAACTGGAAGTGCTCGCCCAAACATGGTCCGAACACTGCAAACATAAGATTTTTGCCGCCAAAATAGAATATGTGAACACGGAAACCGGCAAGACCCAACATATCGACAGCCTTTACAAAACCTATATCAAAACCCCGACAGCCACTATCAGAAAACGCCTTGGCGACAATGATTTCTGCCGTTCCGTTTTCAGTGACAACGCGGGAGTCATGGCTTTCAATGACGATTACGACGTCTGTATCAAAGTTGAAACCCACAACAGCCCCTCCGCCCTCGACCCGTACGGCGGAGCGCTGACCGGCATCGTGGGCGTGAACCGCGACCCTATGGGAACAGGCATGGGAGCGGAACTTATTTGCAATACCGATGTTTTTTGTTTCGCTTCGCCTTTCCATGCGGACAAAATGCCCTCCCGCCTCCTGCATCCCCGCCGCGTCATGGAAGGGGTGCGCAAAGGAGTTGAAGACGGAGGAAACAAATCCGGCATACCGACTGTGAACGGAGCCATTGTCTTTGACGAACGCTATCTTGGCAAACCCCTTGTCTATTGCGGCACTGTCGGACTTATGCCCCGCAGGCTCCACGGCATGAACGGGTTTGAAAAAATCCCGACAGCCGGCGACGCCATTGTGATGACCGGCGGACGTATCGGCAAAGACGGCATACACGGGGCGACATTCTCTTCCGAAGAACTGCATGAGGAAAGCCCGGCGACCGCCGTACAAATAGGCGACCCCATAACCCAAAGAAAAATGTACGATTTCATTATCCGCGCAAGGGATTTGGGACTTTACCACGCGATTACCGACAACGGCGCCGGAGGGCTCTCTTCTTCCGTCGGCGAAATGAGCGAAGCCACAGGCGGCTGCCGTTTGGATTTATCCAAAGCCCCGTTGAAATACGACGGACTTCAGCCTTGGGAAATTCTTCTTTCCGAAGCCCAGGAGCGTATGACCCTGGCGGTTCCTCAGGATAAATTGCAGGAATTTTTAGCCTTGGCGGAACATATGGACGTTGAAGCGACATGCCTCGGCGAATTTACCGATACCGGCTATTTCCAAGTCTTTTACGGCAAAAAACCCGTTGCGAACCTGCCTATGGACTTCATGCACAACGGTCTGCCTCAAATGCGGCTGAAAGCGGTTTGGAAAGCGGAACAAACCCAAATGCAAAACCAAGTGGCAATGCCAGATACCAACGACAAAGCGGAATTTTTACTTAAAATGCTCGGACGCCTCAATATTTGCAGCAAAGAAAACATTGTCCGACAATACGACCACGAAGTGAAAGGCGGAAGCGTCGTCAAACCGTTTGTCGGCAAAAAGCAGGACGCTCCCGCCGACGCGGCTGTCCTGCGCCCCGTGCTCGAAGATGAGGCGGGCATTGTCATTTCCAACGGTATTTGTCCGAAATTCAGCGATTACGATACCTACCACATGATGGCGAACGCCCTTGACGAAGCCGTCCGCAACGCCGTTGCCGCGGGCGCAGACCCCGACCATATGGCGGGCTGTGACAATTTCTGCTGGTGCGACCCTATCCAATCGGAAAAAACACCGGACGGCGAATACAAACTCGCCCAGCTTGTGCGCGCCTGCGAAGCCCTTGGCAAATATTGCATGGATTACGGAGTGCCCTGCATTTCCGGCAAGGATTCCATGAAAAACGACTATATCGGCGACGGCAAGAAAATTTCCATTCCGCCCACGGTCTTATTCAGCGTTCTTGCCAAAATCGGCAATGTCAACAATGCGGTGACCAGTGATTTCAAAGCCGCAGGCAATAAAATCTATCTGCTCGGCTACACGAAAAACGAAATGGCGGGCAGCGAAGCGTTCGACGAACTCGGCATTAAAGGCGGACGCGTCCCCCAAGTCGACTCCGGTTCCGCCCTCGCCCGTTACCGCGCTTTCCACAAAGCGGCGGAACAGAAGCTCGTCAAAACCTGCCATGACCTTTCAGACGGCGGACTTGCCGTCGCCCTTGCGGAAATGTGCATAGGCGGTCTTTTCGGCGCAAAAGTCGACCTTGAAAAAGCGGGCAAGGAAGAAGATATGACCACAATGGAAATCCTATACAGCGAAAGCGCAAGCCGTTTCCTTGCAGAAGTCGAGCCAGGCAAGTGCGCTGAATTTGAAAAGCTTTTTGAAAACCACTGCTACCAAATCGGCGAAGTGGGCGAAGCGAACGCGGATTTGTCAGTATACACCGGAGAAAGTTTGGTCTTCACCCAAACCATTGACGCAATGGCTCAGGCTTTCAAAAAAACATTGAACGCTTGAATTTCTAAATCGAACTGTAAAAACGGAGCTGTGAAATGACACGTTTTGAAGCGTTGAAAGCAAGAGAGGAAAAACTCTTGTGCAGGACCTACGGTCGTTACCCCGTCAGTGTTTCCCGTGCGAAAGGAAGCAAGATGTGGGATGTCGACGGCAAGGAATATCTCGACCTTTTATCAGGCATAGCCGTGACAGCCCTCGGGCATTGCAACGAAGAACTTGCGGAAGTCATCGGCGAACAGGCAAAAAAGCTTATCCACGTCAGCAACCTGTTTTATCAGGAAGAACAGCTTGACTTGGCGGAACGCCTCTTGAAAACGTGCCACATGGACAAGGTGTTTTTCTGCAATTCCGGAGCGGAAGCCAATGAAGCGGCGATCAAAATCGCACGGCGTTACCAGCAGCGGGTAAAAAACACGGAACGCTATGAAATCATCACGTTCAGCCACGCTTTCCACGGACGCACCCTTGCGACCCTCGCCGCCACGGGACAGGAAAAATATCTGGACGGTTTCAGCCCCAGAACCGACGGTTTCGTGCAGGCCGCATGGCATGATATCGAAGCCCTCAAAAAGGCGGTTACCGATAAAACAGCCGCGGTGCTTATCGAAATCATCCAAGGCGAGGGCGGGGTGAACTGCCTTAGCCCGGAATATGTGGAACAAGTGCAGGAACTTTGCCGTAAAAACGGTATTCTCTTCATGGTTGACGAAGTGCAGGCAGGGCTTTGCCGCTCCGGCAAATGGTGGGCTTTCCAGCACTACGATGTCAGGCCCGATGTCATTACCAATGCAAAAGCCCTTGCCAACGGGCTTCCCCTCGGCTGCATGATGACGACGGACGAAATAGCCAAAGCCTTCGTTCCCGGTTCCCATGCCACAACTTTCGGAGGCGGCGCGCTGGTGACGAAAGCCGGCGCAAAAGTTCTTGAAATCATGGAACGGGACAAATTGGCGGAACGCGCCGAACACCTCGGCAACTATCTTGAAACAAACATCATGGCGCTGAAAAGCCCGTGGATAAAAGAGGTGCGCGGCTTCGGACTGCTGCGGGGCATTCAGCTCACCTGTTCCGAAGAAAGCGCCAAAACCCTTTGGAACAGCCTCATTGAAGAAGGCATTGTCATAAATCTTACCCAAGGAACAGTTTTGCGTTTGCTTCCCGCCCTCACCATCAGCGAGCAAGAACTCGGTCATTTCATACAAATCCTTGACAAACTGCTAAAACGAATTGAAAAATAGAGGCATTTATGAAAAAACACATCGCAGTAATGGCAGGTGACGGAATCGGACCTGAAATCGTCGGACAGGCGCTTCGGGTCCTTGACGCGGCGGCACGGAAATTCAACCATGAATTCAGCACGGAACATGTGCTTATCGGAGGTATCGCCATA
>DONZ01000079.1 GCA_003512875.1 Desulfovibrio sp.
ACATACGCGGAGGAAAGCCCCAGTTTTGCCTCGTTCACATCAAGCAACACAAGAAAATCCCAAGCCTTCCTGATTCCCGCTTCCTCCTGTATGAACAAATCAGAAACAAGCAAAATGATTTTATTGATTTCTTCCCGCTCTTCCTGTTTGAGTTCCTGCAAACGATTATTCAAATCCACCAAAAACATGGGCTCAAAATAAAGGGTTTCCCCGGTGCGGGAATAATCATGGATAATCCCTTGCAGGCGGCCTTTGAAATTCGCTTTCAAAGGCAAAACATATCTGTCCCCCGCAATGGTCATATAATCATCTTGGAGATAATGCCCGATATTGTACTGCTCGCAATACTCCTTGACTTTTCTGAGGCAGCTTTGATGCAGAGAACGAAGCTCGTTCCGCACCAGCAAAAGTCCGGGACTGCTTTCGTCTTTAAAAGACGCATCATCGGCAATGCAGCGCATAAGCGCGGAATACGAACGTTCCGGAAACAAAAAATCATATTCAAGAGCAAGCAAAGGAAGTTCGTTTTCAAAATTATGCACAGAAACACAGGCGGATTTTGCAAGTTTTAAAACTTCGCGCATCGCCCAAAAATCTTCGGTATCGGGATGAAATGAATGTTCGGCGATTTTTTTCAAAAAAGGACTGACGTCCGGAAAATCATGCAGAAAAAACTCGCCCTTGCTTTTCCAAAGCCCGTATTCATCAAAAAGTCTTTGAAAATGTTCAATATCTGAAAGAGAAGAAAAAGGACGCAAAGAAAGAACAGCGCTTTTGCCTGCTTCCGAACGGCAAAACGATGCGGCATATTGCAAAATCTTAGAATACTCTAAAGCCTGTAAACTGAACTCATCCATAAAAAAATCAATACTGCGCTTATCCTTTTTGCAGCCGGGCTTTCACAGCTTCACTCACGAATTTTCCGTCAACCTGACCTTTATAAGCGTCCATGATGGATTTTATCACTTTGCCCATGGCTTTCATGCCCTCTGCAAGAAACGGTCCGCAGGCTTTTTCAATAATGGCATGAATTTCTTCTTCCGAAAGCTGTTTTGGCAGATATTCCTGCAAAATTTCAAGTTCCGCCTGTTCCTTATCCGCCAGCTCGTTACGGCCGGCGCTTCTGAAAACTTCAATGGATTCTTGGCGCTGTTTCACCTGACGGAGCAAAACAGACATGTATTCGTCATCGGAAAGAGAAACAAGAGATTGCTTTAATTCAACCTGTCTGTTTTTTGCGGCGGTTTTTAAAAGCCGCAGGGTTTCCAAACGCACTTTTTCCTTGGCTTTATATGCATCTACATAATCTTTTTCAATTCTTTCGGCAATGCTCATAGTCTTTCCTCACCAAATAGACAATAAAGTGAAAAAACCGAAAATCAACAAAAGAGACTTTCGGTTTATTTTTAGCTTAACTTCTCCAATACCAAAAGGTATGCCAATCAAATTATGCCATGTTGATTTTGCGCATTTTTTTCATAAGGCGCTTGCGAGCCGCCGCCTTTTTCTTTTTACGCATAACGCTTGGTTTTTCAAAGTGTTGGCGTTTCTTCATTTCTGAAAGAATACCAGCTTTTTCGACTTGTTTTTTAAAGCGACGCAAAGCGAGATCGAAATTGTATTCGTCTTCGTTTAAAAATACTCCCGGCACTAAAATCACCACCTTTTTTGGTATGTTGTGTCACAAGGGAAATCATTCTTTCATCGGCATGACACATACGCTCAATTTGCGAGCGAGTAAATATTTTATAGTATTAAAATAAAAATGACAAGATTAAATCAACTTTTTTTAAATTTTAATGCTTGCAGCCTTGTTCTTCATTCTTCATATCCCTTACCGCACCGCGATGAACAAGAGCCAAACCAACGCCAAGCGCAATAAGCACCGCATAAAGCACACCAAAAAACACAACATGAGAAGGATCCCATAAAGGCAAATCCCAAGGAGCAGGACTATGGATAGTTTCACCCATTTGCATCCAATTCATAATACCCACCTCACAGCATGATATATTTTTTTCTTATATCCCGTTCTTTTCAAAAGGTCAAGTAAGAATTTTTTTGAATTTAACAAGCGCATATCTGATAATTGCCTGTTTTTATTTAGGCTTTTTAGCTTTACCCGTTATTTTATCAAGAGAAACCTCAAAAACGGCAGTTCTATCCAAGGAGGCGGAAATATCTTTTTCCGCATTTTTCATATATTCAGGCAAATATTTTTCCGCAAGGGCAAAAAGTACGCTTTTTTTCCTTTGCGAATCAAGCACTTCTTTAACCCTGCCAAAAATAATGACACTTTCATAATACGTCGTGAAATTATGCGTATACACAGGCAGGGTTTTTCCGACAACCGCCAGCGAACAAAGGGAATTACAGGCTAAATTGCAGGCTTTATGCCCCTTACGCATACCGCTGTGAAAATAGATTTTTCCTTCAAAATACACGAAAGAAAGGGGAACGGCATACGGGATATTTTCTTTATCGACCGTAGCCATGACCAAATATTCGGCGTCACGCAAAACAGCTTCACAGTCAGCCTTTGAAATTTCCCTGTCTTTTCTTTTCATTTCAGGTAACGAACTAAACATAACATTCTCCCATAATACCTTTGTGAATTACCATTGTTATGATTGCTTATATTTTAAAAATTATATTTGGCAAAAATGCCGATTTCTGATTTTTGGTATAAACAGGGTGGAAAAAACATTAAAGGCTACCTTGCCGGAAGACAAGATAGCCGTTGATAATTCTGGCTCCCCGAGACGGA
>DONZ01000127.1 GCA_003512875.1 Desulfovibrio sp.
CATAAGAAAAAAAGCCTTTTTCTGAGTTTTTCGGAAAAAGGCTTTTTTTCTTATGTGTTATTTGCCGCTTTCAAGCTGTTCAAGCTTTGTATCGGACTGGTTTTGGTGAATATGAATATCCGTTTGCGGAAATGGTATTTCAATGCCCTTTTCTTTAAAGGCGTTATTGATGGCGAGGCGCAGTTTTGCCATAATTCCCGCAGCATTGTTCAAATCAGCCACCCAAATCCTGAGTTCGAAATCAAGGGAGCTGTCCCCGAAGTTCGTAAAAAGAAAACTAGGTTCGGGATAAGAAAGCACATCGGGATTGTTTTTCACTACCTGCATGACTATGTCGGTCACAAGATCCAAATCTGTGTTATAGGCGACATTGATCAAAATGGTTTTTCTCACCATTTTGCCGTTATGCGTCCAGTTGGTGAACGTTGAAGATAAAAAGGCGGAGTTCGGCACGAAAATAACAGCGTTTTCAGCGGTTTTTATTTGGGTAGCTCTCAGGCTTATTTTTTGGATGACGCCGCTTATGCCCGCAACGTCGACAACGTCTCCTTCACGGATATTTTGTCCGAAAATCAAGGAAAAACCGCTGAAAATATTTTGAACGAAACTTTGCAGACCAAGACCGATACCGACAGAAAGACCCCCGGCAACAACTGTGATGCTCGTCAGGCTGAAACCTAAGATGTTGAGGGCGTAAAGGAGAAAAAGCGCCCAACAGCCGAAGTTTATCGCTGTTTTTATAGGCGTTGTCAGGCTTGAAATCGAATTGTTCGTATTTTTATCCAGATTGTTGTCAATGAAGTTGTTCAAAACCTTGATAATGGATTTTGTGATGTAAAAGGCGATAAAAATAGTGAAAATTTGCAAGGTGTTAACAGAAACCGTGCCGAAATTGAAATCAAGGTTGCTGAAGTTTTTAATAAGGTAAATTCCGCCGGGATAAGCGAATATCCAAGTAAACGGAGCAAGGAGGCAAATGAGCAGGAGAACGGGAAAAAGAAATGCGTAAGCCAATTCATAGGCAAAGGTGTTTGTTGTCTTCGCCTGCAAATAATCTTGGGTGATTTTCGCCAGATGAATAACGCCGAAAGCGAGGTATATGCCGACGCCTAAGCAAATGTACAAAAGCGTGATAAGTATGGAAAGTCTTGCGAGACCGCTTGGCGTAATCAGAATGCCGATAATGTTGACAATTAAAAATCCCCCCATGATGTATTGGCATATTTTGGATTTTGATTTAGGTGTTTTTATCAGCGTGTAGACGGTGACAAGCAAAATAATGGTCCAAATGAAAGAAAGGGTCAGGATAAGGGGCGTAAAAGTCAAAAGGGCGAGGCTCGCGAAGAGGACAGGCACGAAAATCCGTATGGAGGGTTTGGAAGGCGCTTCAGGGTCATGCAGCGTATGCAAAATAAACGCGAGCCGAATGAGCCCGTGGCACATTAAAACAGCGCTTATGCCCATGCTGATTTGATAAATCGTATGGTTTTGAAGCGAGCCGTAGTAGAAAGCTATGCCCATCAAGATATAAGGCATGCCTTGTTTTAAAATGCGTTTCCATGCGTTGTGAATGGTTTCCGGAAGTTTTTTGGTGAATTTGACGGAAGAATACAAAGGCACACCAAGGATAATGAGAACGGTAAGCACCCGGATAGTGAACAAAATCCATGCTTCCGAGGTATTTGGCAAATCATTTCTGAGTGTTCTTGCCGTCGTGCTGAAAACATCTTTGAAATTTTTGATTTCGTTTTGCCAGACAAGGGAACTGAAAAGGTTGTCTGTTGCGTTCAGATAATAATCAAGCCAAAGTTTAGGCAGGATTTCTTCGAAATTATTGGACAGTTTATTAATATCACCCAATAGTTCCTGGGTTTTGGGCAGTTGCTTGGAAAGGGTTTTGTTAAGTTCCTGATAATCCGCAAGCAGATTTTGCGCTTTTGCGTTTAATTCTTCAACATTCGGAGAATCGATGATTTTAAAATTCGTAATGATGGAATTGAGCTGGGCAATTCTTAAATCAATGGTTTTCTGCGCCTCTTCAAGAGGAGTGTAATGGGCTTTGAGTTCTGCATGCAATTCATTGATTTGTTTTGTTAAAATAGAACGTGCATTGGGAGAGAGCGAACCGTTTTCAAAAATACTTGAAAGGCTGTGGAAATTGAGCGATATTTCATTTGTCTTATTCGTCAAATCAAGCAGGTTGTTGTTTAAATTTTTCTGCAATGCTTTGTATTCATCTTTAATTGTGTCAATTTCTCTTTTTTGGCTTTCAATCAAAGAAAGAACAATGTCAGAAACCTGTTCGGCTCTTGCGTTGGCTGTGAAAGCGAATAACCATGCAAAACAAAGAAGAAGAGAAAGTAATTTCAATTGTTTTGTTTTCATACGTATACCTATTTCGTAATGTTGAATGTTAACCAAATGCTTTGCTCCGTTTTGTCAGGCAATGGGGCATAAACCACTTCCTTTGTCAAAACGCGCAAAATTTCGCCATCAAGAATTGTGTTTGCTGAACTTTTTGTTATGGCTGCATTTTTTAATTTTCCTTCAGCCGATACGTCAATACGGGCAATGACTTGGTGTTTGCCTTGCACGTTGGAAGGAATACGAATTTTGGGAGAAGCCTGCCTCAATATGTCCTGTGAATAGGTTTGTATAAATTGCGCAGGGTCGGCTAGATCTTTAGAGGGCGGCTGCAAAGCTTCTTCTCTGGAAATGACCATGGTCTGAGGCTGCGGTTTGGTTGCCAAAGGCAGAGAAGAGGCGGGGTTTGCCGCTGTGTCTGTTTCCGGGTTTTGCTTTTGAACTGTCTGATTTATTTTGCTTTGCCGCGGCAGGGCATTTTCATCCGTAATTGCGCTTTCATCAATATTGACTTGGGCGTTTTTTTGGATTTCATGAATGGGATTTTCAATCGGGTTTTTTATTTTGTCAACTTGTTCTTTGCCTGATATTGTTTGTTCCGTCGCATTAACAGTCTGTTTTATGTCCTGTTTTGCCGCTGCGGGCAGAAAAGGCTTGTCGTCATGCACGAAGCTTAGGTAAATTTCTCCTGTGTCGTTTGCTTCCAATGGTGGAAATTGACCGATTTCCGCAACGGTTCGGCAAATGGAATTATCCGTATCGGGCGAACTGGAATTATGCCTGATTTCGCAGGAATAGGGTCTGCCGTCTTGTGCCATGCGTATTGTTATTGCTGTTACGCCCGTCACTTCGATTTGCGGTTTTTTCCATTTTGTCAAAATGGTGTTTAATACTCTTTCACCATAATTGGCGGCAAGAAAAGGTTTTGTTTCTGAAGACGCCGTGAGGGCATTGGCGGAATGATATGGGATCATGCCGAGGAATAAAGCAAAAAATAATGTTCTTTTCATGGTTAATTTCCTGCTAATTCTAAAGAGTTAAAGGAGATGATTAAATCTTGCTGTTCCTTTGTGGGAGGTTTGGGCAGCGTTTTCGTCCTAAGAACCGCGTTGACGGCGGAAGCATCAAAATCTGCCCGTCCTGAACTTTCAACTATCTCAACTTTCATGACTGTTCCTGCCAAATCCAATTTAATGCGGACTTGCACAACCAAATTTTGGCGGGAATAGGTGGGCATGCTCCAGTTGGGCTGGACCGCGAGAATGACTTGAGCCGCATAAACATCGTAAATCCCGCCGCCGCCGTTGCCGGAGCCCGTGCCGCCGCCACCGCCGGCTTCATTCATCTGTTCAAGCTCCGCCAAGGCGCTGAGGGCGGAAGAAGCTTTTGATTTTTCTTCGTTTTGAGCGGCTTTTAATGCATCGCTTATGGAATTATTTTTCTTAGGCTGCGGTTTCGCTTCCTGTTTAGGTTTTTCTTTGGGTTCCGGTTTTGATGCTTGGGCTATGTCTTTCGGAGGTTCGGGTTTCTTTTCGGGATTTTTGGGAATTGGGGTTGCGGCGGGCATTTCCTGTAAAACTTCGTGTTTCGGTGTTTCAAGAGCATTGCTTGCCTGTTTTTTCGTTTCTTGCGCCGCCGGTTTCGCTTCCGGCATTACGGAAGGAGTCTTGTCCTGCGGAGGACGGATACCTGCAACGGGTGAAGGCAAATTTTCACCCCCCATATCGCCGATGACCATGCTGACAAGATATCTTTCAGTATCCATTTTTTTGGGTGCGGACGCAGGCCAAAAAATAATCGCCAAAAGCATGAGGGTATGTAGGACAAGTGATATTAAAAATCCAAAAGGTTGCATAATTATTGAACTTTATTGTTGTTTTCTGCTTCATCGCTTTGCGCGTCGGCTTTTAAATCATCGGCTGTAATATCGGAAGGATTTGCGACAATGCCAAGATTTTCAATTCCGGCAGACTTTATTCTTCCCATGATGTCGACGACAACGCCATAAGGAACGTTGGAATCGGCCTTGATGAACAAGGCGCGTGATTTTTCCGTTACCAGGATATTGACCCGTTCCTCAAGCTCGTTTAATTGCACTTCGTAGCTATCTAAAAAAAGTTTGCCGTTTTTTTGGATAGTGAGAACCAAGTGTTCGACATCATTGGGTAAAACTTCAACCTCTTTTGTCTGAGGCAAATCTATTTCAACACCTTGGTCAAGCATGGGTGCCGTAATCATAAAAATAATCAGCAAGACCAACACAACGTCGACAAAGGGGGTTACGTTGATTTCAGATTGATATTGTGCTTTATTTTTGCCAGCCATAGTATTCTCAAAATCTCATTTGGTTAATTGTTGCTGGTATTGAGTTCCCGCTGTACTCGATTTAAAAAAGTTCCTGCAAAATCCACCATCAGATTTTCCACGTAATTGATTTTCCCAAGGTAGATATTAAAAGCGACAGAAGCGGGAATGGCTACAAACAAACCAAGCGCCGTGGCGATAAGCGCTTCCGCTATCCCGGGAGCGACCGTCGCAAGGGAAGCCGATTTCATCGCTCCGATTGCGCTGAATGTGTTTAAAATGCCCCAAACCGTACCGAATAAGCCGACAAAGGGGGAAGCGTTCGCGCAGGTTGCCAAAATTGAAATGGAATGGTTGAGCTTTGCTGTTTCATTGTTGACCCCTTGGTGGAGCGAACGTCTGACGTTATCGGCAATAGTTTTGCTGTTGACTTGGCTTTCTTTGCCTTTATTAAACTCATTCACTCCGTATTGGGCGACGGAAAACAAGGGGGAAGATGTGTCACGGCCCAGTTTTTGAACCGCTTCGCGTAAATTGGGTGCGTTTTCAAAATCTTTGACGCCTTCCAGAATTTTTGATTTTGATTTTTTTAAAAGCAGGGCTTTTGAAACTATGATGCCCCAACTATATACAGAAGCGATAAGAAGCAATAGCATAATGATTTTAACAATAATACCGGCAGAAGCAATAAGTTGTAAAATATCCATAGAAACCCCGTGAGTTTTAAAGTTCAATTTTAATATACCTAGCACATAGCGGCTGTCAAGTGCGCAAATTTGCATTTTTTCCGCATGCTTTACAATTTGCTTTTTATAGTGTAACAAAATAATGCATATCATGCTTTTCAGGTTTGGAGATTTTATGAAAAAGCTTAGTTTATTTGCTTTTGGTTTTGTTTTAT
This sequence comes from Desulfovibrio sp., assembly GCA_003512875.1. GTDB lineage: Bacteria > Desulfobacterota > Desulfovibrionia > Desulfovibrionales > Desulfovibrionaceae > Taurinivorans > Taurinivorans muris. The sequence goes on from DONZ01000127.1 coordinate 5,570, forward strand.
TCGGTACTCAGGCTTTTGCCGCGGAAACAACATATACGATGGAAGAGGCCGTTAAGAAAGCGCTGCTTGACAACAGAAGCATCATTTCTGCGCAAAAATCGGCTGAAGCCTCTAAATCCGCCCTTTATTCGGCAAGGGGGGCTTTCGGTCCGAGCGTGACAGCAAGTTACGCCGTTTCGCACGACCCTTATTCCGATTTTCAAAAATCATTGCTGCAAGGCAAGGATTTGGATGAAACGACATATACTTTCGGTGTGGAAGTCAGACAACCCTTATTCCAAGGTTTTCAGCTTCTCAATAATGCCCAAAAAGCGAAACTGCAGTCCGAATATGATGAACTGCAGCTGAAAAAAACAAATATCGCTGTCGCCAATCAAGTTCAAACAGCGTTTCTGCAATTCCTTATGGCGGAAGAAAGTGTGCAGAGCGCGGAAAAAGCGGTGCGCCGCGCCGACGAGCAAAGGGCTATTGCGAAGGAAGGCTATCAAATAGGCGTCAGACCCAAAATCGATGTTTTGCAGGCGGAATATGAACTTTCTTCTTCCGAAGCAAGGCTTATTGAAAATGAAAACAATTTAAACAGCGTCCGTGCGCAATTAAATTCATTCTTAAATTTGCCAGTTGAAAAAGATGTTGCTTATGTGGGCAAGTTGGATTCCGTTCCTTTTATGATCTCGTTTGAAGAAGCCGTGAAAAAAGCGTTTGTACAGCTGCCTGATGTGAAAATGGCTGAAAAAAGCATGAATATGGCGGAAAAAGACATGGGCATAGATCTT
>DONZ01000057.1 GCA_003512875.1 Desulfovibrio sp.
TGAACAGCCGAAGGCGTAATCAGGGGATGAAAACAAGTTTCAAAATTCTCTATTTTTCCAACCCGCCGCAAAACATTTTTTATCAAATTCTCTTTTTCAAAAACTTGTCTTTCATACTTTAGATTTTGCCATGAACAGCCCCCGCATTCCTGCCGGTGCATGCAAATTCCCTTTGCTGCAAAGGGCGATTGCTCAAGAACTTCAACAGTCCGGGCAACAATGAAATTCTTTTTTTTAGAAAGAATTTCCGCTTTAACCGTTTGACCGGCAAGCGCGTTTTCGACAAAAACCGCCATTCCCTGATACGGCTGCTGCCGCTCAATTCTGCCGACGGCTCTTCCGTCTTGGCTCATACTTGTTAAACAAAGCGTCAGATATTCTTTCATGCTGGACCGAAAAGAAATTCCGCCTTATAAGATATACTGGCTTAAATCTTTATTTTCCCGAACATCATCCAAATGTTCGTTCACATAATCTTTATTGATGACAATATGCTGATATTTCCGTTCCGGAGCTTCAAAAGAAATATCGGAAAGAATTTTTTCAAGAATGGTGTACAGCCGCCTTGCCCCGATATTTTCCGATTCCGCATTGATTTCTTCCGCAAAAGAAGCTATTTCGAGTAAGCCGTCTTCCGTGAACGAAAGCCGGACATCTTCGGTCTGCAATAAAGCGGTATACTGTTTTTCAAGGGAATTGTCAGGCTCAGTCAAAATGCGGTAAAACTCATCTTTTCCAAGAGGCTGCAGTTCGACCCGCAAAGGAAAACGTCCCTGCAATTCAGGAATTAAATCGGAGGGTTTGCTGAAATGAAACGCTCCAGCCGCAATAAATAAGATATGATCGGTTTTAATCATTCCGTATTTCGTATTCACCGTGCTTCCCTCAACAATGGGAAGCAAATCACGCTGCACGCCCTCACGGGAAACCTCGGAGCTTCTTTGCGAATTGGCGGAGCTCGCAACTTTATCGATTTCATCGATAAAAACAATACCGCTTTGTTCCACACGTTCCCTGGCGGCTTCAATCATTTTATCTTCGTCAATAAGCTTGTCTGATTCCTGCTGCAGCAAAATATCAAAAGCGGCTTTTGTCCTTACGCGTTTCCGCTGCGTTTTTGCAGGGGAAATTTTGCCCATGAGCGTTTTAATCTGATCGCCGATCTGATCCATGCCGGGCATGGCGAACATATCAATTTGCGGAGAAGTTTCCTTGACTTCGATTTCAACCTCATGATTATCCAAATGTCCCAACTGCCATAAATTACGAAGCTTTTCGCGTGTCGCTTCGCGGCTTCCCTCGCTGGGGTTATGGGGCAGCAGCAAATCCAAAAGACGTTCCTCAGCGGCTTTTTCCGCTTGCGCTTTAACCCTTTGCGTTTCTTCATCACGGATAAGTTTTATGCCGATGTCAAGCAAATCCCGTATCATGGACTCAACGTCACGTCCGACATAGCCCACTTCGGTATATTTAGTCGCTTCCACTTTCACAAAAGGCGCACCGGTAAGCTTTGCCAATCTTCTTGCTATTTCCGTTTTGCCGACACCGGTCGGTCCCATTAAAATAATGTTCTTAGGGGCGATTTCGTCACGCATTTGGGGTTCGAGCTTTTGTCTGCGCCAGCGGTTCCTAACCGCAATGGCGACCATTTTTTTAGCCTGTTCTTGTCCTACAATATATTTATCCAATTCAGCAACAATTTCACGGGGAGTTAAAGTGTTCATACCAAATCCTTTATAGAATTTTATTAAAGCAAAACATTAAGTTCTTCAAAAATACTGCCCAAATCAGCAGCTTTAAACACGCAGGCATTATCGACATAGGTTGACGAAGCATTGACAATTCCGAGTTTTCCGCCGGACCTATGCGTGATTTCGGGAATTGCGGCGGCAGGATAAACCGTTAAGCTCGTACCGAGCACCAATAAGAAATCAGCTTTTTTGGCATGGTATTCCGCATTGTCCAAATCATATTCCGGCAGCGATTCACCGAAAAACACAATGCGGGGCTTTAAAATTCCCCCGCAGTCCGGACACGTTGGCACATCGACCTTTTGAAGCATTGAAAGCACGTTGTCGAAATCAAATTCCTTACCGCATGACAAGCAGTAGTGTTGTTTAGGGGAACCATGCAATTCAAAAACGGTCTTAGAGCCTGCTTTTTGGTGCAATAAATCGATATTCTGCGTAATGACAGCTTTTATCAAGCCTTTTTCTTCCAATTTCGCCAAACTTTCATGCACGATATTCGGTCTTGCGGCGCTTTCATATAAAAAATCACGTGAATTTTTATAATAATAAGCCGGATCTTTTTTAAAATAATGAATATCAAAAAGTTTATTGGCATCTATATCTTTGCGTGAATACAACCCCCCGACGCCCCTGAAATCGGGTATTCCGGACAACGTGGAAATTCCCGCCCCGGTAAGCACGGCAACATGTTTGGAATTTTTAATTATTTCTAATAATTCTTGAGCGTTATTATTTTTTTGCATACGATTATCCTTTATTTAGTTATTCTATACCAATTATCTTTTTTTTGCAATAATACAATATTGTTTAACATTATTTTATTGACATTATTTGAGAAAAAAACTAATTTTTACAAAATAACAATTTCTCTGCATTTGGACTCACTATGAAAACAAACCAAGTCAAAACAAAAATAACCGACCAACGCAAACTGAAAGGTGAAGCGACACGAGAAAAACTTGTTATTGAAGCAATCCGGCTTTTCGGGCAAAATGGCTATAAAGCAACCAATACCCGCGCGCTTGCGGAAGCTGCGCAGTGTAATCTTGGTTTAATCACATTCCATTTCGGCGGCAAGCAAGGGCTATATGAAGCAGCCATCAAGCGTGTGAAAATGCGCCTTATAGAAATGTTAAGCCCTTCCGTTCAGAATTTGGAAAACCTTGCCGAAACAAATATGGCTGGAAAAGATCTTTTTGAAGCATTGACCCATGAAATCAATGCGTTGGCGATTAAATTTTCCGGAATGGAACAAGTCGCCGGGCATGCTCTTTTGCTGCTGCAAGACATGAATGAAAAAAACATCCATAGCATATCGGGTTACCGAGATGTTTTTTTACCGCTCATCACCAATATTGAAATTTTGATCAACAAAGCGACGAACAATATCAATCCCTCACGGGCAAGGCTCAGCGCTTTCATGATAGTCAACACGGCACTCGGTTTTTTGCGGGATTATCCCGTTTTTTACCCCGATACCAATATCGATACCATAAAACCGCCTTCAATAGACACTCTGGTGGAACTGCTCTCCCATCACCTTGTGGGTGAATTTGAAACCTATTTCAAATATGGAATGAATACAAAAAACAGTAAATAAGCTGTTATTTCAATTTTAACAAACTTGCATAAAAATACACTCTTGTTCGCATACCATTGAATTTTAAACTGAAAAAAGCGGCATCGAAAGAAGCCGCTTTTTCAATTTTTATTACAAGCAAGAATTAAAATTCACCGAACCACTTGGTAAGGATTTCTTTTTCTTTGCCGTTTTCTTTGATTGCTTTAAAACCGGCGTTCAATTTATCCATAAGAGCGGTATTGTCTTTCAATACCAAGAAACCGAAAACTTCAGGGTCAGTGCTGGAGAATGCGATTTTCATCTTGCCTTTATACCCTTCTTTTTGACTTGCATAAAATTTTGCAACCGGGTCGTCGCACATAACGGCGTCAAGACGTCCATTAGCCAAATCTTCAAGAGCGAGACCGACTTCGTCATATGTTACGATTTCATAATCAGCATCGATTTTTTTCAAAGCTTCGATAGCTGTCGTTCCGATTTGGATACCCACGCGTTTTCCGCCTTTAAGGTCTTCGGGCTTTGCGATAGGGCTATCGGTAGGAACAACGAGAGCTTGATACATATTGTATACCGGTTCGGAGAAAAGATATTTCTTTTGACGGGCTTCAGTAATGGTTACGCAAGAAGCGATAACATCAGCATTGTGAGATTCAATTTCACCGAAAATACCTTCCCAAGCAGCATTTTTCCATGTGCATTTGAGATTTGCAGCATCACAAATCGCATTAAGAAGATCAACTTCAAAGCCGATAATGTTTTTATCCATGTCGATAAACTGCATTGGCGGCCATGTTGGGTTAGTGGCAATCACAATGGTTTCGTCATCAGCAGCCTGAGCTTGACCGGCAATCAAAGATAAAGCAAGAAACATTGAAGATAAAATCTTTTTCATTTCAACTCCAAAACAAGTAACGTTAATGTTATACAAAATAATTTTTCAAAATTGAAAAATCCCCTCAACTGCGGTCAATATAAAATAATTGCCAATCATTGTCCATAAAAATATGAACCGCAGGAAACTTTTTTTATGAACGCATTCCAACCATACAGGAAAAACTATCGTATGAATATATTTTTTTTACAATTTTGTAATTTATTTAAGTTCTATGGACTCCATAATGGAAATGAAATCGGAACTTTCCCCTATTCCTGTCTGAATTGCAAAAGTATCTTTGCGTCCTTTAAAATACGTTACCAACGTCCATGCACGCTTATCGCCGTGCAAATATTCAAAATAATAAATGGACTCGGTGCGTTTTTTAAAATTATAGCCCACATAGGCTTTCATTAAGGCGCGGGAATAGGCTTCCAAAGTCACATAATGGACCGGAACTTTTTTATAGACAAAACTCGCTTCCTGGTTTCTGGTTTCAAAAACAACATGGTCCGCATCGGATTCCGCAACGCTCCAGCCAAGCGGCAGCGTAACATTCATAAACTCCAAACTTTCGTCAAAAGCATGGGCTGAAGCTGCAAACAATGAACAAACAAAACTTACCGTCACAATCAAATAGCGCATAGTTTTTCCTCTTGTTTTTAGTATTAATTATTGGTTAATAATAGTGTTTGTCAATATCTTTATTATTTTTTTTAACGCTTGAAGTTAATATTGTAAATTAAAATAATTTCGTTTATTATCATAAAAAAATTTGGGAGTTATATATATGCCTCTTTATGAATTTCATTGTTTGGACTGTGATACCCAATTTGAAGAACTTGTTTTTTCTCAAACAGAATTACCTTCTTGTCCGCACTGCTCAAGCCCAAAGACCGAAAAGCTCATTTCAAGACCTTGCAGAAATAAAAATTCCAGTTCCGGCGCAGATATTCCGTCAATGCCTGCCCAATCTTCCTCCGGCGGCTGTGCGGGCTGTTCAGGCGGCTCTTGCGCGACTTGCGGGCATTAATATTTGAACACGTAAGGATTATCAATGAAAAAAATCATCATCGCCACCCGAGGAAGCGCATTGGCTTTGTGGCAGGCAAACCATATTAAAGACTTGCTTTGCCGGCAATACGAAGACTTAGAAGTCGAATTAAACATCATAAAAACAAAAGGCGACATCATTTTAGATGTTCCGCTTGCAAAAGTCGGCGGAAAAGGGCTTTTTGTCAAGGAAATAGAAGACGCATTGCTTAATGGCTCTGCGGATTTGGCTGTTCACAGCATGAAAGACGTGCCTATGGAACTTCCGCAGGGCTTGGTTTTGGGCGCTGTTCCGGAACGGGAAGACAGATACGATGTTTTTCTCTCAAAAAACTATGCGTCCGTGGAAGAACTTCCCCAAAACGCCGTACTCGGGACAAGCAGTCTGCGCCGCCAAGCCCAAATTTTGGCGCTTCGCCCCGATTTATCCGTAAAAATGCTTCGCGGCAATGTGCAAACCCGTATAAACAAAATGCTTTCAGGCGAATATGATGCCATTATTCTTGCTGCAGCGGGAATTAAACGCTTAAATTTAAGTGTCCCGCATCAAATTCCTCTCACGGCGCCGAAATTTTTACCTGCTTGCGGACAGGGAGCCTTAGGCATTGAAGTAAATGAAAAAAGAAGCGATATTCTTGAAATGATAGCATTTCTCAATCACGCCGAAACAAAAATCTGTGTCGAAGCGGAACGGGCTTTCCTCAAAAAACTTGACGGAGGCTGTCAAGTTCCCATTGCCGCCCATTCGCAATTAAAGGGTAAGACCGTAGTATTGGAAGGGCTTGTTGCAGAACCCGATGCAAGCAAAATCATCCGGTACAGCTTGGAAGACGAAATCGGCAATCACATTGCGCTTGGCGAAAACCTTGCGCAGCTTGTTTTGAACAATGGCGGAAAAGAAATTCTTGAACGCTTGTATAACCAATAGACAGGGACAATCATGGCTAAAATTCTTCCCTTAGCGGCTGAAAAACTGCACTCTTCCTTGGATGCGAACAAAATTCCCTGGGAAACAAGTGATGATATTCCTAAATCATTACGGAAAGATTTTTCCCAACCTCGGGCTGTCAATGCTTTAAATCTTGCCGTCAACATAAAAGATAACGGCTATAATATTTATTTGGCAGGGGAAAACGACCTTGGCAGAGGCTATATGCTGTATAATTTTTTAAAGCCCATAGCCCAAAAAAAAGAAACACCTCCTGATTTGTTATATGTCAACAATTTTGAAGATACAGACAGTCCTATTCTGTTAAAAGTCACCGCGGGGCAAGGAAAAATTTTAAAATCGGAACTTGCCAAAATTTTACAGCAGATCAAAAAAGAAATTCCTTTGCGCTTTGAAACAGAAGCCTATGAAAAAAAACGGCAAACGATTTTATCCAATTTTCAAAGAATCCGTGAACATTTTATTAAAGAAATGGATACTATTGCCGAAAAGCAAGGCTTTAATCTGGATATTGACGAGCAAGGCAGTTTAACCCTTTATCCTTTAGTTGAAGGAAAAAGGCTGAACGATGAGGAATTTGAACTTTTAGACGTCAATATCCGCTCTGAAATCAAACGAAAAAGTGACCACTTGCTCCACACCATGACCGCCGTCATCAAAAAATTGAGCAAAGCGGAACGTGATTTCAAACAAAATCAAAAAGATCTTGAAAAAGAAGTGATGACAGACGTTTTGCATAAATATTTCATCCCGTTTCAAGAAAAATTTTGTAAAAATGCCGGAATATACCAAGAAAGCGTCAGCAAATTCTTTGACAATATGCATAAGGATATGCTTGAAAATATGGATTTATTCCTTGTCAAAGAAGGAACGATCCCCCTCAGCCTCGCTGAATTGTCCTCCCCTGTCCTTCCGACGGCTCAAGACAATTCATCACGCTACGAGCTCAATCTTTTTGTCGATAACAGCGAAATAAAAGGAGCTCCCATTATTTTTGAAAGCCACCCGACCTTTTTCAATGTGCTCGGCTGCATTGAACGGGAATCGGAAATGGGGGCGTTGTCAACAAATTTCACGTTAATTAAAGCCGGTTCCGTTCATAAAGCAAACGGCGGTTTTTTAGCTTTTCATATCGAGGATATTCTTGCACACCCAAGCGCTTGGGACGGTTTGCTGCGTGTCCTTCGCGCCAATAAAAGCAAAGTCGAAGACGACAGCAACGAACTTATCAAAACCAAAACACTCTCTCCCGACGCTCTTGACTTGGATTTAAAAGTTATTCTCATCGGAACTGACCAAATCTATGAAACATTGCTGGAAAATGACGACAGGTTTTCCAAACTTTTCAAAATAAAAGCTCAAATGAGCATAGACACAGACAGAACAATATCGAATATCAGGGCTTGGCTGCATAACATCACGCACATTGTCAACGAGGCGGACTTGCTCCCTTTCGACAAAGAGGCTTTGGCGGCATTGGTTGATTATTCAACCTTGTTATGCGAAGACCACACGAAAATATCGCTTAAATTTCCGCTTATCCGGGAAACCATGATTGAAGCATCCGCCCTTGCCGAAATGGAGCAAAGGGAAACAGTCACGAAAGACTATATCCATAAAGCATATCAAGAAAAAATGTATCGTTCCGCGTATATTGAAGAATTGTTTATGGAAGAATATGACAGGGACATGATAAAAATCCAGACTTCAGGATATGCTGTGGGCAGAGTCAACGGCTTATCCGTTACCTATGCGGGACAATTTGAATTTGGCTTGCCGCACCAAATTTCCTGCACCGTGGGCGTTGGGCACGGCGGCATTATCGACTTGGAAAGGGAGTCGGAACTGGCTGGACCGATACATACAAAAGCCATGATGATTTTAAAAAGCTATTTGGTTGACCAATTCGCCCATAATAAACCTCTTGTGTTAACCGGCAGTCTTTGCTTTGAACAAAGCTATAACGGCATTGAAGGGGACTCCGCATCCGGAGCCGAACTTGTGGCGCTGCTTTCCGCAATATCAAAAACCCCTATCAACCTGAGCCTTGCTATGACAGGCGCGGTCAGCCAAGCTGGCGACATCATGGCTGTTGGCGGGGTTACCCGCAAAATCGAAGGATTTTTCAAACTTTGCGAACAACGCGGACTCACTGGCAAACAAGGTGTCATTATTCCAAAAGACAATATCGAACACCTTATGCTCAATGAAAGAGTAAGAAATGCCGTTGCCCAAGGCTTATTCGCCATTTACCCCGTAAGCCACGTCACAGAGGCGTTGGAACTCTTAACGGGTATTCCTGCGGGAAAACGCACAAAAGCCGGCAATTTCCCTAAAAACACCCTTTTCCATACCGTGGATGCGGAGCTGCACGAACTCGGCTGGCTTGCTGAAAACTCCTTTAAAACCCGTAAAAAGAAAGAAAAATAAAAAACGCCCGAAAAGAAATTTTAATTATCAGATCAAAACTTCTTTTAGTTTTAAAAAAAAAAGACTTCGATGTATTCTCTTGAAGTCTTTTTTTTTGCTGAAGCGACAACAACATATAATTTTTAATAAATTATTATGGATATCATGCGGAAACGTTCCGGTTTAAATAATTTGAAAATACCTCCTAACAAAAATTTTATAGAGCTGTGACAATATCACAAAACAAAGACGCATTTATTTACTTTTCCACAAAAAATTATATGACATTTGCGGTTTTGGCTTCTTCCCCAACACACAGGCTTTAATTGCAAAATAAACGAGAGAGTTTCCGACATCTTGCACAGACTTGTTATTTTTTCTGTCCGTAAATTGCCAGACACACACCGCCGACAGTCAGCAGCAGACAAACACCCTGCACCGCCGTCAGCCGCTCATCCAACAA
>DONZ01000185.1 GCA_003512875.1 Desulfovibrio sp.
TCCCAGGGTATGGTAGGCGGGGTCGTCGCCGAAATACCCGCCGCTGTATAAAAGGGCGAGGGTGGCGAAAACAATCAGGCTGACAATGGGGATGAGCATGTCGTAAATAGTGCCGCGGTTGGAGGCGTTGAGCTGATGGTTCTGATTATCCGTATCGCCGATGACGCCTTCTTCACGGGCTTGTTTTTCCGCTTTGAACATGGGGCCGAAATCGAAGTTCCCCATGCAGACCATGAAGACCATGACAAGAGCCAAGATAGCGTAAAAGTTATAAGGAATGGTCGCTACAAATGCCGCAAAATCGCTGTCGAAAGCGCCGGTCGCCTTAAGGTTGCTGCCAACTGCGGCTGCCCAGCTTGAAATAGGTGCGATAATGCAGATGGGGGCGGCTGTGGAGTCGATGATATAGGCTAATTTTGCACGGGAAATTTTATAGTTGTCCGTCACGGGACGCATAACGGTACCCACGGTAAGGCAGTTGAAATAATCGTCAATGAAAATGGCTGCGCCGAGTCCTCCGGTGGAGAGCATGGCGGCTTTTCTGCTGCGAATGCGTTTTGTAGCCCAAACGCCGTAAGCTTTTGTGCCGCCCGCCAAAGAAATAACGTAAACCAACGCTCCGAGCAGACTGCAGAAAAGAATGATGTTGAAATCGATTCTTTCAGCCATGGTTTTGAACGTCACGTCAATAGTGTGGATAGCTACGAAATCGGCATCAACGCCAATGGAATAAATCAGTGCGCCGCTTAAAATACCGAGAAGAAGCGAAGAAAAGACTTCTTTGGTGATAAGGGCGAGCACAATAGCCAAAACAGGTGGAACAATGGAAAGCCACCCTGCATAATATGGGTCCATAACTGCCTCTCAAATGAAACTTTGTATCAAATCCTTAAAAAAATAAAGTTGATACGGATTGCTCAAATATTTTATAGAAAGAGATTGGTTTTGTATATATTTTTTTTATGTATTTGATAAATATTGTATCTTATTGGAATAACTTTATTTTTTATAATACCTTTGTGATTTTTTGCGGAAAGGACACATGAAACGAAAGTGGCATGGTATTTGCTTTTATACAGGCAAAGGAGTTTGCCATGCAATTAATGCCTATTTCAACCGATACCGTGAATACTGAAACGATTTTTACCGATTATACGGCTCAAGACAATTCAATGTCTAATTTTTCCAATGAGTTAGATATCGCGTTATCTGAAGCGGACAGCGGCGGGGAACGTTATGCAAAGCGTGATAAGGATGATGATTCCTCTCATGATGATGAGGAAAAAAATTCTCCTTATTCCGTGAAAGCGGAAATTTATTCCTTTTTTGCCCCGCAAGAACCCCGTTTCAATCAAGAGGAATTGACCAAGCTGGCACAGGCGTTTCAAAATGACAATGTTTGCATGGAAGCTCAAAACGCTTTGGCTGATATTATGAACAGCCCGACCGGTCCCACGCTGAAAGACCTGCTTTCCGTTCTTTCGCAAAGCACAAAGGGCGGAAATGCGGCGCTTGACACAAATGAAATCGCTTATCTGCAAAATTTGGCAGGCAGGGCAAACCCCAATCAGCCGACAGTATTGTACGACAGTATCCGCTTTCAGGATTCCCTTTCCGGTATGAAGAACTTTCTCGCTTCCATTAAGCAAAATCCCACAACCCTGAGCAAGGAAGAACTTTCAGCTCTCGGCAAGGCGCTGGGGCTTCCGGAAGATATGCAAAAGGCTATGCAGCAAACCCTTGCTTCGTTTGACAAGAATAAGCCGTTATCAAACACGCAGGTGGACGCGATATTTAAGGACGCGCAGGCGTTATTGGAAACAAAGACCAATGATTTTGCGGTAATGAAGAAAAGCTTGGAGCAAAACCTCAAGCCTTTGTATGAATCCGCCCAAAAGAGAGAGGCGGAGGAACGCCGCGCTTTGATGTTGGAAAATAAGGAAGTCTTATATTCAAAGACTCTTATTGAAGATACGGTCATTACCAAGGTCATGGGCGAAGATTTAAACCGCAGTACGGTAAACGGCAGAAAGCTCGAGGAAAAGGACAGCCGGAACAAGTCCGCCCAAGCGCAAAAGCCCGTTCAAAATAATCAGGATACGGAGACTGCGCAACATTCTTCCGTAAAGCAAAATGCGGCAGCTGTCCCGCAAAATGAAGCGGAACCGGGCATTGTGACCAAGCAAGCCGACAGCCTGAGCGATACCGATGTGCTTGCGGAAGCGAAGCAGGAAAACTCGCTCATCGCCAATATGGTGCGTGATGAACGGGATGCGGCGGCAAAGGCAGAAGATAAGTTTTTTGCCGGCAAGACGGAAGAAAAGGAACAAAGCAAGGAACAGGCGGAACGCTTCAGTCCTGTTGAAGCGGTAAAAAATACTCAGGAAAACAAGAAAGAACATTCCGATACGTTTTCCGGCAGCAGGAATGAAGAGCACAGCGCGGAAAGAATGGCGGGCATGGCAGGTGCACAAAATGTGCAGGCAGGTCCGGTTTTTGAAAACGTGCAGACTGCAAATTTTTCCGATACGGCTGAAAGCTTACGCACGCAAGTGCAGGATACCGTGCTGACCATGATGAAGAGCGGCGCGAAGCGTTTGGAAGTTTCTTTAAATCCTGTGGAACTCGGACAAATGGCTGTTGTGCTTACCATGAAGAACGGGGAAATTAATGCCGTTATCCAAGCGGACAAGGCGGAAAGCGCCTCCCTTATCAACCAGCAGTTGGACACTATCCGCCAAGAGCTTGAAAATCAAGGCTTCAAGGTTGAAAACATCGATGTGGAAGTGGGGCTTTCCAACCATTCAGACAGCCAGACAGGGCAAAATTGGGAAAGCATGCAGCAACACAACAGCGAACAGGCTTTTAGGGAAAATCTTCAAAATCTCAATTACTTACGTGCGTTAGCAAGGAAAAACTCTTCCAGTGAAGATAGTTTGGCACACAATATGCATAATATGGGAAGTATAACGGCCGGAAAGGAAAATACTTCCTTGCAAGGTCTTCATATTATAGCTTAGTGAGATTTTATTATGAGTAACGTTGGCGGCAACACAGCATTGGACAGCGCATACAACAATTCTGGTGAGAATAATAAGAAAACCGGTAAGTCCGACCTTGATAAGGAAGCTTTCTTGATGTTGCTTGTCACGCAATTCCAATATCAGGATCCGCTGAACCCTATGGAAGATAAGGAATTTATCGCGCAATTGGCGCAATTCTCCGCATTGGAACAATCCATGCAAACCAATGAGAACATCACCAACCTGATAAATGAAACGGCGATGCAGACTTCAATCAGCATTACCAATTACATCGGCAAGGAAGTTTCCGCCCGCGGTTACGGCATCAGCAAGTCCGGCGATGATGTTTCTCTCATTCAATTTGCAGGCAGCGAAGAAATGGCTTCCTGTTCCATCAATATCCTGGACGCTTCCGGAAATATCATCCGTACCGTAAATTTAGGCGCGCAGTCCGCAGGTATTCATGATTTCGTATGGGACGGCAAGAAGACCGACGGTTCCAATGCTCCTGACGGTACCTATACCGTGGCTCTTACCGGCAAGAACAGCGCGGGCGATATGGTTTATATCGATACTTCAGTATCAGGCCGCGTTACCGGCACAAGTTCTTATAACGGTCAATACTATTTGAGCCTCACAGGCGGAAGAACCGTTCTTTTGAGCAACGTGCGCGAAGTTCTTGAAGCAACAAACACGGGTTCTGCAACGCAAGGAAAAGATTATATCGGATCTGACGGTGACGATTACATCGTCGGTGAAGAAGGCGCCATCGATACCATTTCAGCGGGCGCAGGCAACGATATTATTGTTTACGACAGTTTCGACAAGCTTGTGGACGGCGGCGAAGGTTTCGACTTCCTCATCGCAAACGGTGAACTGCAAGACAACTACCAAAATATTGAAGCCGTTATCCGCGGTGCTGACGCGGCAGGCATGCAAAGCATGAACGCTCTTGAAAAGCTTGGTGTGACCATTACGGACGGCAAGCTTGATATGACTGCCGCAAGCTGGCAAAACAACTGGAAGAACGCAGGCAAGAATCAATGGACCTATGCGGGCGATAAGAAAATAACCATTGAAATCTTGGATACTTCAAAGGTGATTGAAAGTTCCGGCGATTCCGTTGAACCTGCGGCTTTTTCCGCAGGAAGCGCAAGTCCGCAGCAAAAAACATTCAGCCAAGCCCTTGCCGACGGATTGAAAAATGCGGCGCCGACAACGGCTCCGACTCTTAAGCAGAAAGCGTCAAGTGCGATCAACAATTACATGCAAGGCTTAATCAGCCAGTAACATAATAAAAAATCTATCTGAGGGGATAGAAAAACATATTGCAAGGTAAGGAGAATTATTATGAGCGTAACTTCAACATTATGGACAGGTGTTTCAGGCCTTTTGGCTCACGGTGAAAAGATGAACGTTGTCGGTAACAACATCGCCAACATAAACACAGTAGGTTTCAAAAGCCAGCGCATGGACTTCGCGGACTTTGTTTATCAGGATGCGCACAGTCTTGCAGGTCAGACCCAAATCGGCCGAGGCGTAAAGGTTGGCACCATTATCGGCAACTTCCACCAAGGTCCTTTTGAAAGCACGACAAACGCAACCGACCTCGCCATCGAAGGCAGAGGATTTTTCCAAGTGCAGGCTGTCGGTTCCGATGAAACATACTACACAAGAGCCGGTAACTTTACTTTTGACAAGGAAGGTTACTTGAAAGACCCCAACGGTTTTGCTTTGCAAGGCTGGAGAATTGACAACTCCGGCGGCGTCATGCAGGCGACCGGCGGTAACGCCCAAATGGTTAACGCTGCAAAAGGTTCTACTTCCCCCATCAAAGGTTCAGGCGTTCCGACTGATATTCAGCTTGATACCTTCACAGTTTTCCCGCAACAAACCACAAAAATGGACTTCAAGGTTCAGCTTCCGAAATCCGGCGGCGATAACGCCGTCAATACCGAAAACCCCTTTGCCGCCCTCTTTAAGCAATGGAACGGCAATGATGTGGAACGTGCCAATAATGTTCCTCCTCTTGCCCAGACTTCCTATGCGGAACAGACAACCATGCAGATTTTCGATGAAGCGGGCGTAAAACACACTGTTACCGTATATTTTGATAAGGTTTCAAGCACCGATTACGAAGGCGGCGCTTCCGGTGAGGAAATTTGGGAATATATCGTAACCATGGACCCTGCCGAAGACAAAAGACAATTCTTTGATACGGCAACCGGTGAATTGAAAAACGTGAACGCAACTTCTGCAGGCGGACTTCTCATGGCGGGCACGCTCACATTCAACTCCGCAGGCGCCATTGTGAACCAATCAGCCTACACATGGGGCGGAACGCAAACTCCCGAAAAGAACCCGGGTTCTTTTGAATCCATAGCCGACCCTGCGGGCGGATTGAATAACTTGGACGTTATCAGCCTTGACCCGACAGATATGAACAACTGGGAACCCGCTCCCGTTTCCAGCAGCGGTTATCCGATCGTCGTCCCGAACTTCAGCGGTATTTTGGACGCTCAGACTTCCGGAACCCAAAACGGCGCAAAATACAATACGGAAATCAACTTCGGTCTTCGTGCAAGTAACCTTTCACAACCTTGGTCTTCTCAAGGCAGTCTCGCCGACCTCAACGTTGATGCATATGTTTTCAATAATGCCTATAAAGCGAACGATCCTTCAACCGGTTCGGAATTCATTCTCCTGAATCAAACGTATGACGCTTCATTGGACGACAAATGGAATATCAATACCGGCCGTTATGATGTCAGCGGATTGAGCCTGTGGGGAGCTGTTCCAGCTGATACGAATACATTGTTAACAAGTATTCAGGGCGATGCCACGGCGGCTATCCAGTACAAGGCTGGCGGAACGGTTACCATTGCCGATATGTGGAGAAGCCTCGAATTGTATAATGTTCAGACGGTAAAAGTTAAAGCAGGCAATTATGTGGATAACGCAGGCAATCAGGGAACACAGGACATCACTATTGATTTGAGAAACGGAACGGCAACTCTTGCTGACGGAACGACGGCAACTCTTGGCACGGATATCAGCTTTACCGACCCGGGCACTTTAGCGGCAGTGTCAAATGCCATTACAAACGCCGTGCAAAAAGCTTCTCCGAAGAATTTGTATATGTATTCCGCCGCGGATCCGGCCAACGCCAACCTTTTAGCTGATTTCACAGAACCTGCCGTGATTGAAGCCTACGCTTCCA
>DONZ01000220.1 GCA_003512875.1 Desulfovibrio sp.
TGTGCGGATAAGGAAAGAAAACGCCCTTTCCTTATCCTTTTTCCTCAATTTCATTATTCATATTGGAAAGACTATGAACAACAAAACCGATTTTTGAATAGGCATGGGAATCCTTTTGCTATGCGCCGTCATGTTTCAGCAAATCATGCTGTTGCCTCCCCCGGAGGGTTCGGAACCATTTTCCGCACGCTCGTTCCCTTTAGGAATAACCATTTTTCTTTCCATTCTTTCAATATTATTGATATGCTCCTCCTTTAAAAAACAAGCCGCCGCTTCCGCATGGCCGGAATCCGCCATTTTGGCAAAAATCGGATTAATGGCCCTTGCCATTTTCCTCTACGTTATGGCGTTCATGTTCATAGGCGAGTTTTCCATTCAGCATGCATGGCCCGTAGGTGTTGTTTTTATTGCGTCGACAATAGTATTCCTCTTTGCCGCGCAGCTTGTCACAGGATATAGGAACATTGCCAAAATATCTTTGATTTCGGTAACCGCGAGCGTATTATTTTACTTCATCTTCGTTCACTTTTTCAAAGTGCCGCTACCATAAGGGAGGATACCGCCATGTTTGACATGTTTATCAATGCCTTCAATTCCGCAACGACACTTGAAGCTCTTATCGCAAACTTCATCGGTGTTGCGTTGGGTATCGTTTTCGGCGCATTGCCGGGACTGACAGCCGTCATGGGTGTTGCGCTGCTGATTCCGCTGACGTTCGGCTTTCCGCCTGTCACTGCATTTTCAGCCCTTTTGGGAATGTACTGCGGAGCTATTTATGCAGGAAGCATCACGGCGATTTTGGTCAGCACGCCGGGAACCGCCGCCGCTGCCGCAACCATGCTCGAAGGTCCGAAGCTCACGAAAAAAGGAGAATCCCTAAAAGCGCTTGAAATGACGACATGGGCTTCTTTCATCGGAGGTATCTTCTCTTGCTTCGTCCTTACGACCATTGCTCCGCAGTTGGCTGTTTTCGCGCTGGATTTCAGCGCTCCAGAATATTTCGCACTGGGACTTTTCGGATTGACCATTGTCGCTTCCCTTTCAGAGGGGGCTTTGCTGAAAGGCTGCATATCCGCGGCTCTCGGTCTTCTTATCGCAATGATAGGCATGGACCCTCTTTCCGGAGATATGCGGATGACTTTCGGCAGTATCAATCTAATGAGCGGAGTCGCCTTGGTTCCCGCCCTTGTGGGGCTTTACGCCCTTTCCCAAGTTCTTGTGACCCTTGAATCGATTCTAAAAGGAACAACGCTCAATGCCGCAACAATTTCCCGCAAAGGTGTCACATTTTCCGAATTTTGGCTCTGCAAAAAAGCATTGCTGCTGGGTTCGGTCATCGGAACGTTCGTAGGTATCATTCCCGCCACCGGTTCGGGCACAGCGTCCTTTGCCGCATACAGTGAAACCAAAAGACATTCCAAGCACCCTGAAAAATTCGGAAACGGCTCCATAGAAGGTCTTGCCGCAACAGAATCCGCCAATAACGCCGTAACCGGCGGAGCGTTGATTCCCCTTCTCACCTTGGGGGTTCCCGGTGATGTCGTAACGGCTATCATATTAGGGGCATTGATGATTCAGGGCTTGACCCCCGGACCGCTTCTTTTCCACGAACAGGGAACCCTTGTTTACAGCATTTTCACCGCACTGTTTCTTTCCAACCTTTTCATGCTCGTATGCGGTTTGTTTTCCGTAAGGATTTTTGCAAAAATCGTGCGGATTCCCGGCGGAATTTTAATGCCGATAGTGAGCACTCTTTGCGTTGTCGGGGCGTATGCTCTCAATAACAACAATTTTGATTTGATTTCCCTCATCTTTTTCGGCGGACTCGGATACGTCCTTACAAAAGCGTCCATACCGTTGGCCCCGCTTCTTTTGGCAATGATCCTCTCAGGAATCATTGAAATAAATTTCAGAAGGACGATAGGCTTGTTCAATAATGATTATACGGTGTTTTTCACCCGCCCGATCAGCGCTTTCTTCGTTATTGTCAGCATATTGATTGTAGCGAGGATTCTTTTCAAGGAATTGAAGAAATACCGTAACACCGTGCATGGGCAGGAGTCCTTATGATTAAAGCAACAGAAATTTATTACAATGGAAATATCATCACCATGGACGGTAAAAAATCAACCGCCACCCATTTGGCGGTGAAAGGCGATACCATTCTTGCTGTCGGCCATGCTGAAGTGCTGCAATACAAAAATGAGGAAACCGCCTGTATCGACCTGCGCGGAAAAACCATGCTTCCCGGATTTTATGACGGGCACAGCCATCTCATGCGCGCAGGACAGCAATACCTATATTTTTTGGACCTTTCCCCTTATCCTTTGGGAACATTGCGTTCGCTCCAAGATACTGCCCAAAAAATCAAGGAACACAGCAAAACCAAACAAAAAGGGGAATGGATCATCTGCGGAGGCTTTGACGAAACATCCATTCGGGAAGCAAGGCACTATACCTTACGGGAACTTGACGAAATCGCCCCCGAACATCCGCTCGTCATCCGCCATATTTCCGGACATATCCTTTTGGCGAACAGCCTCGCTTACCGGCTTGCGAACATAACCGAAAACACGCCCGACCCCGCAGGCGGCCGCTATCAGCGCGACGAACAGGGAAATTTCACCGGTATTGTCGAAGAACCTGTCGCCATGGAGCCTTTTTTCCAAAAAGGACTGCCCATGACGGAAGAAAAATGGCAAAAAGCCGTCGAACACGCCTCTTCAATCTATGTTTCAAAAGGCGTGACAACGGCACAGGACGGAAATGTCACCCAAAGCATGTGGGACAGTTTTTTCAAAGCCCATGAAAAAAACATGCTCAAATGCCGCGTACAGCTGCTGCCCCGCTTTCCTTTAGGATACATGGACTTGGACAACTTCGGGAACACGAAGCCGGGGACGCAGCTGACCAAAGACAAGTATATTTCCCTGGGCGCTGTCAAACTCATTCAAGACGGAAGTCTGCAAGCCTATACGGGCTATTTGTCAAAACCGTATCATAAGATGATTTATCACGGTCTTCCGCACGATTCATGGACTGGCTATCCCACCCGCTCCCGTGAAAGCCTCATGGAACTGGTGCTGAAATTTCATGAGCAAGGCTGGCAGATCGCCATACACGGAAACGGCGACAACGCCATAGAAGATATCATCGCAGCCTTTGAATACGCACAACAGGAATACCCCCGCCACGACGTCCGGCACATCATCATCCACTGCCAGACAGTCAGGGAAGATCAGCTCGACCGTATGCAAAAAGCGAAACTCATTCCTTCATTCTTTGTCACGCATACGTATTTTTGGGGCGACAGGCATAAGAATATCTTTTTGGGAAAGGAGCGCGCCGAACGAATCAATCCCCTGCAAAGCGCACTGCGCCGCAATATTCCTTTTACCTTGCACAACGATACCTATGTTACCCCGATAGACCCTCTTTTTTCCGTTTGGTCTGCCGTCAACAGAAAAACCGCTTCCGGCGAGATTCTGGGAGAAGAACAGCAAATCGATGTTTACAACGCCCTGAAAGCCGTCACGATTTGGGGGGCATATCAATTCCATGAAGAAAAAATAAAAGGCAGCCTTGAAAAAGGCAAACTTGCGGATTTTGTCATACTTGATAAAAATCCGCTCGAAACACCGAAAGAAACCATTAAAGACATCGCCGTCCTTGCAGCCGTTATCGGCGGAAAATGCGTTTTCGGCACGCTTTAACCCTATCACCCCCATGGAGAACATATGAAATTTATTGACAAAATCAGCACGGCAATATTGGGTATCATGTTTTTTTCCGCTCCGGCGGCAGGTTATGCCGCAGTTTATGCCGATGAAGCCGAAATAACGACGGCATGGCAAAGCGAACATGAAGCCTTCATTCCTTGGTACGCGAAAAAAATGCAATGGGATAAGGAACTCGGAATCAATTTGAAACTGCTGCATTTCCAATCCGGCGATGAAATAGCGAAGTCCCTGCAATCCACCGATTGGGCGGTGGCGGGAATCGGCATGAAACCGGCATTGACCTCGGTCCATGCCCATAAAATGCTGCTTATCGGCATTGCGAATAACGAATCGGAAGCAAACGCCGTTTATGTTCATAAAGACAGCCCGATTGTATCCGTAAAGGGACAACTCGCTGAATATCCCGGACTTTGCGGTTCCAAAGAATTGATTGCAAACAAAACCGTTTTGTACACGAAAAATACTTCCGCGGAGTTATTGCTTGATGTTTGGCTCGACCGTTTCGATTTGACAAAAAGCGATTTAAAATTGAAAAGCTTTGACCCGAGAGCCGCCTCAGGAGCATTTAAAGCCGGCATGGGCGATATTTTCGCCACATGGTCGCCTTATACGCTTGTTTCGGAAAAAAACGGATTTGTACAAATCGCCAACGGAAAAACGTGCGGCATTGAACAATATGTTTTTCTTGTCGCAAATTCGGACTACGCTTCCAGACATCCCGAACAAATTGAAAAAGTGATGCAGCTTTACTTCAGGGGCATTGAACGGATACTGCATGCGGATAAACAGGAAATCGCCAAGGAATATATACAGTTCTACAAAGAATGGATAGGGCAGGAGCTTGATATGGAAACGGCATTGCGTGATTTGGAACTTCACCGCATATATCCTTTGGCGGAACAAATCGGCATGTTCAGGCAAAATGACGCCAATCAAAGCACCGTGAAAAACTTCCTGCTGGAAATGATTGATTTTTATAACAGGCAAGGCGCAGTCAAAAGCGACGATCTGCCCCGCCTGCAGCGTTTGGACAATATTTCCGATACGTTCTTAAAAGCGGTGCGGCAGCTTCAATAACAAAACTTTCGCCCCATGGGGGAAACATTTTCCCCCATGCCCGCTATTTTTTTGTTCCGCAGCCGCAGAAGTAATTCAATTATCACCAATATATTAAAAAACATTGCAGGAAAGTGCGGAAAAAACGTTTCTGAAAATTTCCTCCGCAAAAAAACGAAAATTTAAAAATCAGATACAACAAAACCTAACAATTGACCATGGAAACAGCCAAACCGCCGAGGGACGTTTCTTTGAATTTCGCATTCATTTCCCGTCCTGTTTCGCCCATAGCTTCGATAGCGGAATCAAGGCTCACCCTATGGCTTTTCGGGTCTTCGGAAATAGCGAGCAAAAAGGCGTTATACGCTTTCACAGCCCCGACGGCATTACGCTCAATGCAGGGAATTTGCACGTATCCGCCCACGGGGTCGCATGTCAGCCCCAAATGATGTTCAAGGGCGACTTCAGCGGCGTTTGCCGTATATTCGGCACTAAAACCGCGGGCATGGGTCAGCATGGCGGCGGACATGGCGGAAGCCACCCCTATTTCCCCTTGGCACCCCACCTCCGCTCCGGCGATAGCGGCATTGTGTTTCGCCAAAAAACCAATGGCGACGGCGGCTAAAAATCCCTCGCGCACTGCCCTGTCCCCTATATGCATATCATAACGCATAGCATACAGCAAAGCCGGCAAAACACCGGACGCACCGCAAGTCGGCGTTGTGACAATAACTCCGCCGTCCGCATTTTCTTCAGCTGTCGCCATGGCGTAAGCGTTTAAATTCGTTAAAAAACGTTCATGAAAAATATTCAGCGTCTTCGCCCTTTCATACAAAACGCCCGCTTTTCTGTGCACGTTGAGCGTTCCAGGCAAAACGCCCTCTTTCGACAAACCCCTTTTCACCCCCATAATCATCGTTTCAATAAGATCATCAAGATACTGCAAAATTTCAACACGGGATTTCCCGGTTATGGCGGTTTCATTGTCAAGCAAAAGCTCATGCAAAGTAAGCCCTGTTTCCTCAAGACGGTTTTGCAAATCTTTCATGGACTGATAGGGATGTACGGGCTTTCCGAATTCCGGAGCTTTCCACCCTTTCCATTGGATGAAGCCGCCGCCCACGGAATAATATTCCCTTTCGAAAAGCGCTTCGCCTTTCATGTCCATAAGCGAAATCACCAGCGTATTGTTATAGGGAAAATCATGCACGACGGTATCGTAAATAATATTGCGCAGTGACAAGGTAATAGGAATATCCCCGAGCAGTTGCGTATAATGCTCGTCCGGATTATTGCCCAAATTCTTAAGCAGGCCTGCCGGACATTTTTCCGGGCTATGCCCTAAAAGACCCGCAAGCACAGCCGAACACGTGCCGTGTCCCTTGCCCGTGGCGCTCAGGGAACCGTATAAACGCACAAGGAAATGATCGGGCTTTTGGGTAAATTCCGGAAGTTTTTCACGGCATAAGCATAAAAAATCATAACCCGCTTTCATCGGGCCTATGGTATGGGAACTGGAAGGTCCCGGACCGCATTTGAGCAAATCGAAAATACTTGTTTCAACCGGGGAAACAATGAGGCTTCTTTTCTTATGTTCATGAAAAAGCGTGTTCAGGGTTGCCATAAGAACCTCCCAAAAGGCGTAGCGATACAAATTCGGCGTACTATGAGTATATAAAAAAAAAGGTTATTCGTAAACAACCTTTTTTCTTTTTTCAAGTTTTCTTTTTCAAAAACAAAATATCAGAACATTCCGGGAATTTTAATACCGCCGGTAATTCTTGAAACTTCCCTTTCCATGTCGGCTTTCGCAATACGGTTCGCTTCGTTGACGGCGCTGACGATGAGGTCTTGTAGCATTTCCACATCGTTTGTTACTTCGGGAGAAATAGTGATGGATTTCAATTCGTTCTTACCATTGACACTCACTTTCACCATGCCGCCGCCGGCACTTGCTTCAACAACGCGTTCCGCCATTTCAGCCTGCAATTTCGCCATCTTATTTTGCATAACTTGTGCCTGACGCACTAAATCATTCATGTTTTTCAAAACCATACTCCTTAGTTTTTTCTCTCATGCTTGAGGTCGTAACACCTATATATCTCCGCCCCAAACTCTTTCATAAGCAATTGAATTTGCGCGTTATTCTCAGCTTTTTCACGCAATTCGTCATCACTTACCAGTTCATACGCAACAATGGTCGACTGTATTTTAACGGTTCTCTGCAAAAAAGTACAGAGCAAATTTTCAAGCTGGTTTTTCACTTTGCCAAAAATTGTCGCTTGAGGTCCGGAAGAAACTTTAATAAAACACCGTTCTTTAGTCAACACAACGTTCAGCCCCTGCAAAAGAGGAATATACTCCATAGGAAAGCCGTGTTCCTCGCAATAGGATAAGAACGCCGTCCAATCAAGCGCTTCTTTTTCTTCCCCGGCAAGCGCGTTTTCCGAAAACAAATCCAGAAAAACATCTCCGCCGTGGGCAGACACGGCAAGGCGGGCTTCCTCATCGGAATAATCGCCCGGTTCTTCCGCTTCCTGAAAACCTGACTCGGAAAAAGCGTTTGAAAACGCCGTCAAAGGTGTATTGATGATATTTTCAGCGTCAATGGGAATATTTTTTTCCGGGCTTGAACTTTTAAACGCCCGATTTTGGTTTTCAGCCTGCGCCTTTCGGGCTTCTTGGATTTTCTGCTTATAATCCGGGACAATTTCCTTTTTCGGCTGTGCCGCTAAAGGGTTTCCGGCTGAAACATTTTCCGTATTTTCTCTTGTTTCAGCAGAAAAACTTTCTTTTGCAAGCGCGTTTTCTTTTGCAAAAACAGGGACGGCGAAACGTTTTTTTCCTTCTTCGCCAAGCCTGCCGGCATTATCCGCATCGCAAGGTTCTTTGGCTTTTTTAGCCTGCTCTATGATATTCTGAAATTCCCGCTTTTTGGCTTCGACAATCTCTGTTTCATCGGAATACGATTTGTGAGAAACTGTTTCCGCCCCCTTTTCCGCAAGAATGTTCTCGCAAGGGGCAGCTACTCCCCCGGCATACCGCCTTTCCGCGTATCCGGTACAAGAACTTTTTCAAGAGGAAGCAAACGGGGCAGCAGCGTTAAATTCAGGAGCAAAAGCTCAAGCGCGGCAGCAGGTTCGTAGCTCTGCAAAATACGGCGTTGGTTTTCCAAAACCATCTGCCATGCCGCATGCAGAAAAGCCGTGGAAAAATAACTTGCGTTTTCTTCAAGACGCACCACCTCACGCAAAGGCAAATCGGATAGAATTTCTTTTCCGGCTTCCTTGAGCATGAACAAATTACGCAGCAAACGCACAAGTTCCCCCAAAAAGAAACCGATATCAACACCTTCAGCCAGCACATCACGCACAAGCACAGTCGTTTTTGCGACATCTTGCTTCTGCATGGCCTGCAAGAGCCTGTCCATGACTTCAATGCCCGCAAGTCCCAAGGTCTGGCGCACAATACGGCTCTCCAGCCTGTACCCTTCTACATCATCGGGAGAAAGCGCCAAACACTGCCCGAGCAAAGACATGGAATCACGCACGCTGCCCATGGCGCGGCGGGCGATAAGGGACAGGGCTTCCTCTTCAAAGGCGATATGTTCTTTTTGCAGAACGGAAGCCAAATGCTTTTCAATGCTCTGTTCGGGCACTTGTTTAAAAACATAGAGCTGGCAGCGGCTCAAAATGGTAATGGGAAATTTATGCTGTTCCGTCGTGGCAAGAATGAAAACAACGCCGCGGGGAGGTTCTTCCAACGTTTTCAATAACGCATTGAACGCTTCCTTTGTCAGCATGTGGGCTTCATCGATGATGATAACCTTATACCGCCCTTCCAAAGGCGAATAACCGATAGATTCCCTGAGCCTGCGCACATCGTCAATGCCCCGGTTCGACGCTCCGTCAATTTCAACGACATCGACAAACGCCCCCTGCGTGATACGCCTGCACGCTTCACACTCGTTGCAGGGTTCGGCTGTCGGGGCGTTTGCGCAATTCAATGCTTTGGCAAAAATTCTCGCAAGCGTGGTTTTTCCCACCCCTCTTGTTCCGCTCAGCAGATACGCGGGCGCGACCTTATCCTGCAAAGAAGCGAGGGAAAGCACCTTTTTTACGGTATCCTGCCCCACAACTTCGGCAAACGTTTGAGGACGGTATTTTGCTGCAAGGGAAATATTCGCCATGACAAAAACTCAAATCAATAAGAATAAGGGGTAAGCCATTCTTTGTATTTAGGATTATTGCCCTGGACAATTTCAAAGAACGCTTTTTGCAATACTTTCGTCACTTCGCCGGCTCTGCCCTGTCCGATAATGCGGTTGTCGATTTCGCGTACGGGGGTGACTTCGGCGGCGGTGCCACTGAAGAAGACTTCATCGGCGCAGTAAACCTCGTCACGGGTGAACTGCGTTTCAACGACTTCATAGCCCAAGTCTTTGGCAAGAGTGATTACGCTCGCCCTGTTGATACCTTCCAAAATGGAAGTGAGAGGCGTTGTTTTAATGGTTTTGCCGCGCACGATGAAAACATTTTCGCCTGTGGCTTCGGAAACGAAACCATTCGTATCAAGCATGAGAGCTTCATCATAACCGTCGCGCACAGCTTCGATTTTCGCAAGCACGGAGTTCACATAGTTTCCGCTTGCTTTCGCTTTGCCCATATGGGTATTCGGGTGCATACGGTTAAAAGAACTGGTTCTCACGCGCACGCCCATTTCGAGAGCTTCCGCTCCGAGATACGCTCCCCAGTTCCAAACGGCGATAATTGTATTGATGGGGTTTTCTCCGGGATATACGCCAAGGCTCCCGAAGCCCACGAAACTGAGCGGACGGATATACGCGGAGCTCATCTTGTTGGCGACAAGGGTATCGATGGTCGCCTTGCAAAGCTCATCAACATTATAAGGGCAGGGCAAAGCCAAAATTTTGGAAGAATTCACCATGCGCTGCATATGCTCGCGAAGCCGGAATACGGCTGACTGCCCGTTGGCGCACTTATACGCGCGGATCCCCTCGAAATATCCTGTTCCGTAATGCAACGCATGTGTCAAAACGTGAATCTTGGCGTCGCTCCAAGGAACAAGTTCACCGTCAAACCAAATAAATGGGGTAGGTTCCAAACCCGGCATAGTATTCTCCTTTCACGGCATGATGCCTGTATGTTGATATCTTGTAACATAAAAGTATACGTATCTAAGCTCCAATGGTCAAGCATTATTAGGCATGCTTGGAAAAATATTTATACGCATTTTTAATCTTTTCACAATTTTGTAAATTTTTGCCTGTCTCCGGCGAATGGCGGATTTCCGGCATAATGTTCCCCGCACCTTCCCGATGTCTTTTTTTTCTTGCAACTTACTAAAACCTTTGCTAAAAATTTTCTTTCAACAGTATCAACCTTAAACAATACGGAAGGGAAAAACATGGATATCAATGCCTATTTCAAAATCAAAGAAAAAGGTTCGACAATCAGAACGGAAGTTTTGGCAGGTATCACGACCTTTATGACTATGGCGTATATTTTGGCGGTCAACCCAAGTATTTTAAGCGCGGCGGGCATGGACGCAAGTTCTGTTTTTGCGGCAACAGCCCTAAGTTCCGCCATAGCAACCGCAATCATGGCGCTGTATGCCAACCTGCCCGTAGGTCTTGCGCCGGGCATGGGGCTTAATGCTTTTTTCGCGTTCAGCGTTTGCCTCGGCATGGGATATTCCTGGCAATTCGCCCTAACCGCCGTTTTTCTGGAAGGTCTTATTTTCATTCTTCTGACAATCACCAATCTGCGCGAAGCTATTCTAAACTGCATACCTTTTGATTTGAAAAAAGCCATTTCAGCGGGTATCGGACTTTTTATCGCCTTTATCGGCCTGCAGGGTTCGGGCATTGTCATCGACAATCCGGCGACGCTTGTTTCCATGGGAAACATCACAAGCCCTAACGCCATTGTCACCATTATCGGACTTTTCGCCGTTTCCGTCATGTTGATATATAAAATCCGCGGCGCCTTGTTATACGGAATTTTATTCGCAACCGTTATCGGAGCGTTCTTAGGCGTTACCAAATTGGACACATTGTCCGCTTCAAGTTTTTTAACCCTGCCGAGTTTTGCGCCGACATTCTGGCAATTTGATTTCTCACAGGTTTTCACCACCGATATGCTCTTTGTTTTGACAACATTCCTTTTTGTCGACCTTTTCGATACGGTGGGAACGCTTGTCGGCGTCGCGACCAAAGGCGATCTCTTGGACAAAGACGGACGGCTTCCGGA
>DONZ01000193.1 GCA_003512875.1 Desulfovibrio sp.
TCGACCTCCTGACTATTGACGGTTCAAGCGGCGGTACCGGAATGAGCCCATGGGATATGATGGAAAACTGGGGCGTTCCGAGCATTCTTTTACATTCAAAAGTACATGAATATGCAAGCCTTTTAGCCGCAAACGGCAAAAAAGTTCCGGACCTCGCCCTTGCCGGCGGCTTTGCAAAATCAAGCCAAATATTCAAAGGACTCGCCCTTTGCGCTCCTTATGCGAAACTTATCTGTATGGGACGCGCCATGATGATCCCCGGCTTCTTAGGCGCCAATATTGAGGGAGCCCTCCACCCTGAACGCCGCGCAGAAGTTTCCGGAAACTGGGATAATTTGCCAAAAACCGTCAGCGAACTGGGCTCAACAGCCGAAACGATTTTTGCAGGCTATCATGCTCTCGAAGCCAAACTCGGCAAATCCGAAATGAAGAAAATCCCTTATGGCGCAATCGCCATGTGGACAAACCTCGACCGTATCGCCGCAGGTTTGCAGCAGCTTATGGCAGGCGCCCGTAAATTCAATATGTCAGAAATCGCAAGAACGGATATTGCAACCATTAACCGTGAAACGGAAAAAGAAACAGGCATTCCGTTCATCACGGAAGTTAATGACGAAACAGCAAAAAATATTCTTCTTGCTTAATCAGTAACGTATAATGCGAATAAAAAAGTCACTCTATCGAGTGACTTTTTTTGTTGGTTATTTTCTATCATCACTTTTTCTTTTGTGAATAATGCAAACCCAATGATTTTGATAACTCTTCATAAAATTTAAATTCATCCTGCAAAAACGTATCGGCAGCTTCAGAAGGCAGCCATGAAATGATTTCATAGTTTTCTTTCGCTGTTTGCAAAGTTCTCGGGTTTTTCAAAGCCTGCTCGCTCGCCTTTGCCAATACCTCGACAATCTCCTGAGGCGTATCCTTATGGACAACAAGAACTCTCCAGCTTGTTTGGCTGAAATCATAGCCTTTTTCTTTTAACGTCGGCACATCAGGAAGCATTTCAAGCCGATTTTCCGCAAACGTCGCAAGGGGAATAAAATCGCCGCGTTTAATATAGCGCATAATATCGGGCGGATGGCTGATCAACGCGTCGGTTTCGCCAATCAAACAATCGATGGTTCCTCTGACCGGACCATCGGGCTGTTCCACAAGCTTAACATCCAGCTTAGCCAAATCGTTAATAAAATGCGTCATACCGATATGCAGGGAGCTTGGAAAATTCGTCAGTCCGATACTTGCCTTGCCCGGATTTTTCTTCGCATATTCGATGAATTCGTCAAAAGTTTTAAAAGGCGCATTTTTTCCTGCAACAAAAAGAATCGGCAGAAGGGTCGCCCGTCCGACGGCTTTGAAATCTTCCGGTCTGTATGCCGGACGAACCATATTGGGCATTAGAACCATAGGTCCCATCGCCGCAAAAAAAACCGTATAACCGTCAGGTTTTCCTTTTAAAACCGCTTGTGCGGCTTTTCCCCGTAAACCGTATTCAAACTTCACAGGCACATTCAAAAGTTCAGAAAGTTCCTCATTATATGCTTCGCTCAGCACATCATACGGAGTCGGTTCAAAAGGATGATAAACCGTAATTGTCTGATCGGGATATTTTTCCGCGTACGCATTCGGTACCAAGACCAAAGCACAAACAAAAATCATAATGCTAACAAAAGAAAAATGTTTCTTCATTTTCTTCTCCTTTAGCAATTACATCCACCTTGTCAAAGAATGCAGCAAAACAACGCTCGGATTAAAGAAAACATAACTTTCACAAACCAAATCATCATCCAATGAATAATGTTTCTGATGCCACATAACGACCGGAATCTCTCCAAGCCCGAAAACATCGGCGATTTCCGCGGGAACAATCATCGGAATAAAAGCCTGAATGGTATGGGAAAGCGTTTTTCCCGTCACAGCACTGACCATATCCATAAAATCCGCGCACGTATCGCAAGGCTGCACGTTATTATGATACGTAAAATAATTGTATGTTATGATCGCCGCAACATCATTCACGATATGTTTTGTAACCTGCTCCAACAACGGTGATGCAGTATTCGTTTCCTTAATGAAACTTCTTAAATCATCGGTGCCGTTCAGCATCTGCACTGGTCCGCGCTTTGTGAAAACCTTATGGCCTGCCTGTTCCAGAATTTGCGGCAAGACGATTTCCAAATCAAAACGCATGGTTGCATTGATAGCACTGTAATTTAAAAAATTTCCCGTTCCATGCCTTTTCGAGATAAAGCCTTCACGGTGCAAAATAGTCAACGCCTCACGAATTGTCGCCCTGCTGACATTGTAATATACGCAGAGTTCTTCTTCAGAGGGAAGCTTTCCGCCGATATAGGCGTTATCCTTTGCCTTTTGCAGAATATCGTTTCTTATGGCAGCAGACAAAGGGCGCTGTTTATCTCTTAATCGTCTGACGTCTGACATCTAACAATTACCTTTAATAAAAAAAATTGTCAATAGGATACCCATAACCAAAATTATTTTAATTGATTAGAAAAAAACTGCAAGCTTCTATCTTCCCATTGACAAAAATTTTAAGCTTTGCTTAAATAGGAAGCATGGAAAAATATTTAGTTATTCAATTAGCCCGCTTTGGCGATATCATCCAAAGCAAACGGCTTCTTCTCGCCCTCATGCTGGAAGGAGAAGTAACGCTTTTAATTGATAACAGCCTCACAAACCTTGCAAAACTCATGTATCCGACAATCCGCTGCATCGGAATCAACGCAAGCAACAGCGACAGCCGAACCGTTTGGAGTGAAAATTTGAAAATTTTCAAATTT
>DONZ01000207.1 GCA_003512875.1 Desulfovibrio sp.
GCTTTCACGCCTGAAAGCGTTCTTATCCAAACCGGAGGCAAGCCTGTCATCGCCAAATTTCTGCTCGGCTTCATGAACGAGGGCGACGAAGTCCTGTTCCCGAACCCCGGTTTTCCGATTTATGAATCATTTATCGAATTTCTAGGCGGAACGGCGAAACCCTATGGCTTTTTGGAAACGGAACGGGGATACGCCATTGACATTGAAGCCTTGGAAAAAGCCATTACCCCGAAAACGACCTGTATCATCGTCAATGACTTTCAAAACCCTACGGGATCGGAAGCAAGCAAGGAAGAACGTGAAAAACTGGCGGAACTGATTTTAAAACATAATTTGACGGCGCTCATAGACGAGGCGTATTTCGATATCCGCTACGAGGGAAAATCAACGTCCGTTTTAGAAATTGAGGAAGTCCGCGAACATTGCGTCCTGCTTTACACGTTTTCCAAAAAATTCGCCATGACCGGCTGGCGCGTGGGAGCGATGATCGCACCTGAAAAATATATCCCGCAGCTTTCAAAACTCAATGTCAACATAGAATCGTGCACCCCGCATTTCACCCAATACGGCGCTTTGGCTGCCCTCTCCCTGCCTGAAAGCGAAAATAAGAAAATCATTGACGAGCTGCGCATACGCCGTGATTTGGCGGTAACATTGCTCAACGAAGTTGACGGCGTCCACTGTCCGAGTCCGAACTGCGCTTTTTATCTGTATCCCAATGTGACCAAACTCATGGCGAAAAAAGGCTTCGGCGGCGATTACGCCGCATTTGCGGAAGATGTGCTTGTAAAGACAGGTGTTTCTTTTTGCACCCGCGAACATTTCGGCAAAAAGCAAGCCCATGAAACGGAAAACTTCATCCGCCTGGCTTTTTCCGGCGTCAATGCGGAACAAATCGCAAAAGCCTGCAAGGCGTTAAAAGAATACGCCAGCTGAACGGATACCGCTTTTAAAACCGCTTATTGATACTATGACGATACCATGCCTGATTAATGTTTTTTGTCCGCAAAGATATTGCGGACAAAAAAAACACGGTACAAAAACTTCCGCCGCCGAAAAGCGTGTTTGACGGTGAAAAGTCCAAACCCTTATCTCTGAAAAATGAAAATATCAGGCAAGTTTTTTCAAAAAACGTGTATTGTCTTCCCAACGGCTTTTAGTAAAGTGAGAAAAACGAAAAGGAGCTGACATGGGTAAAAACGTTTTAATACTTTCGGCAAGCCCGAGGAAAAACGGCAATTCCGAAACCCTTGCCGACGCTTTCATACGCGGCGCGGAAGAAGCCGGGAATACTGCTGAAAAAATCTGCTTATACGATAAAAACATCGGTTTTTGCAAGGGCTGTCTTTCCTGCCAAAAAACAAGACGCTGCACAATCCAAGACGACGCGGACACCATTATTGGAAAAATGAAACAAGCAGATGTCCTGGTGTTCGCAACCCCGATTTATTATTATGAAATGTGCGGACAAATGAAAACCATGCTTGACAGGACAAATCCGCTGTACGGCACGGATTATCTTTTTCGGGACATTTATCTTCTTGCGGCTGCCGCCGAAGATGGCGGACATGCCGCCGACGGTGCCGTGCAAGGACTTTCAGGCTGGACAGCGTGCTATCCGAAATCCCGTTTAGCAGGCGTTGTCTTTTGCGGCGGAGTGAATGCCGTTGGAGAAATCAAAGGAAACAGAAAACTCATTGAAGCCTATGAAATGGGCAAAAATGTTTAGGAGCAAACTATGAAACGCACGCTTATGGGATTATTTTTTATCGCAGGGCTTTTTCTGGCTTTGAACGCCGCCGCCGCGGCGCCTAAAAATGCCGCAAACTTAAAAGGAACAGTGATCATGAAAACAAAAGAACTGAACTTAACGGATGAATGGGACAAAACCTTTCCTAAAAGCGAAAAGGTAAACCACAAAAAAGTAACGTTCGTCAACCGCTACGGCATACCACTGGCAGCCGACGTATACGAACCCAAAAATGCCAAAGGAAAATTGCCCGCCCTTGCGGTGAGCGGTCCTTTCGGGGCGGTGAAAGAGCAGGCTTCCGGACTTTACGCCCAGACAATGGCGGAAAGAGGCTTTTTAACGCTTGCCTTCGACCCCTCTTATACGGGCGAAAGCGGCGGCGAACCGCGCAATGTGGCTTCTCCGGACATCAATACGGAAGATTTCATGGCTGCCGTTGATTTTCTTTCCGTGCAGAAAAACGTCGACCCTGATCAAATCGGCATAATCGGCATTTGCGGTTTCGGAGGCTTGGCATTGAACGCGGCGGCTTTGGACACGCGCATAAAAGCGACAGTCACGTCCACAATGTACGATATGACCCGCGTTACCGCCAATGGCTATTTTGACAATGAAAACAGCGAAGAAGCAAGGTATGAAAAGCGCAAAGCCATGAGTTTGCAGCGTACGGAAGACTATAAAAACGGTGTTTATGCAAGCGCGGGAGCTTTGCCTGATATTGCGCCCGACGGCGCACCTCAATTTTTAATTGATTATATCGGCTATTACCGCAACCGGGAAAGAGGATTTCATCCCCGCTCCCAAGGGGAGGGACTCGGCTGGAACGCAACGGGCTGCGAATCCTTTCTCAACATGCCTATCTTGCAGTACAGCAACGAAATACGCAGCGCCGTTCTTATCATCCACGGCGAAAAAGCCCATTCCTGCTATTTCAGCAAAGACGCTTATGCGAACATGATAAAAAACAATCCTCACAAAGACAACAAGGAGCTTCTGCTCATCCCCGATGCCGTGCACACGGATTTATACGACAGGACGGACATCATTCCCTTTGACACGATAGAAACGTTTTTCAGAAAAAATTTAACACAAAAATAACATAATCCATATTGCCTTGTAAAAAGCCGTCCGAAGCAGGGCGGCTTTTTTTAAACGGGATTTTTGGTCCGCAAAATTTTCCGCCGGATTTTTTGCCGCATATCAACCGCTCTTCGGATTTTCAAACAATCATTTCAATAAACCGGACAAACTTCGCCCGGAAAAACAACGCCGTCCCGCCGTTAAAATTTCCAGCCGCGGAAATTTGCGAAGAGAACATACGGAAAAAATACATTGCTGCAGCATGGCAGACGGTTATAAAAAAACGGGGTATCGGCACATAAGAAAATTTTTTATCATACTGTAAAAAATATCGCAAAAAACAAGCCATGGTTTCACCATGATTT
Source organism: Desulfovibrio sp. (assembly GCA_003512875.1). GTDB lineage: Bacteria > Desulfobacterota > Desulfovibrionia > Desulfovibrionales > Desulfovibrionaceae > Taurinivorans > Taurinivorans muris. Next base: position 3,196 of record DONZ01000207.1, read on the forward strand.
CAAACCGTCAATCAATAAAAAGAAGCCGTTGACAATAAAAAGCAATGAGCGAATAAACGAATACCGGCAATAAAAAAGCACACAGGTTGCATTTTCCCTGCGTGCTTTTCGCATATCAAAAATCGCCCAATCGTACGGCAATTAAAAAATTACTTTTCTTTTCTGGGATTTGCTTCATTCACTTTGAGAGTACGTCCGCCATATTCGGAAGCATTCAATTTTTCTATCGCTTTAAGAGCTTCCTCATCTTCCATTTCAACAAAACCGAAACCTTTCGGTTTGCCGGTGTCACGGTCATGAATAAGCTTGGTTGAAAGCACGGAACCGAATTGTTCAAAGAGCTGTTTTAATTGTTCTTCTGATGTTGACCATGGTAAATTACCCACATAAATTGACTTAGCCATTGGAAAATCCTCTCTTAAATTTGCCGAATAAAAATATTCTATATGTTAAATTTCGCACAAATTATCGTATTAGTCAAGTTTTAGCCTCATATTATGCCAAACTTTTTACAAAAAAAGCACATCTTGAAAAAAATCACAAAATTCCGCTGAAAATTTCATGCCGTACCGTGTTCGGGCATGATGAAAAACACGGTTTTTGAACAGAATAAAAACGCTATGACTGCTGACTTTCCGGGGGCAAACCGTTCAGGCGGCGCAATACGTCATGCAGGAAAACCGCACCCGCTCTTTATTTCTGCTTTCACCCCCTTATGCAGGCATTGTCTTGCCCGTCCTTTTTACCGCCCCTTTTCCGCCTTGCCCCCCCGCCCGAAGCACCTGCCGAAGCCGACGCATATTTTTCCTTTCATAAACGGACGTTGCTTGACAAAATCGCATATTCTTCTAAAATAAAAAAAACATTAAACGAGTTGACTATGAAAAACGAATCCATAGGCATTGCGAAAGAGGGGTATCCCGTCATCGCTTTGCTTGCTGTAACGGCAGTAATTTTTGCAATATTCCAATGCTATTTGGGCGCACTGCTTTTTCTTGCGCTTTTGTGGTTCAGCGTTTACTTCTTCCGTGACCCCGAGCGTGTCGTGCCAAGCGCCGAAAACATAGCGGTAAGTCCCGCCGACGGTAAAATCATCCGTATTCAAAAAAAACAAGATCCTGTTTCCGGTGAAGAAAAAACATGCATTTCCATTTTCATGAATCTGTTCAGCGTGCATGTGAACAGAAGCCCCGTTTCCGGCACATTGCAGAAAATCGCTTATTTTCCGGGCAAATTTCTTAATGCGTCTTTTGACAAGGCAAGCACGGACAATGAACGCTGCGCCTATCTTGTCACAGACGGGCAAGACAAGTCTTGGGTTTTTGTGCAGATCTCCGGACTTATCGCCCGCCGTATCGTTTGCCGCGCCGACGAAGGCGACACATTGAAACGCGGACAGCGTTTCGGACTTATCCGTTTCGGTTCACGGGTTGATTTGTATATTCCGGATGAGTATGAAAGCGCCGTGAAAATCGGCGAACAAGTTTTTGCGGGGCAAAGCGTCATCGCAAAAAAACAAGGCTGAGCTCAAAAAACAAAACTATAAGGCAAAATTATGACTGAACGGAAAAAACCGCATAAAGGCGTTTACGTGCTTCCCAACCTTTTTACGGCAGGAAGCTTGTTTGCGGCTTTTTTATGCGTGACATACTGCTTTAAAGGACAATTCCAAGCTGCAGCCCTTTCCATTTTCTTAAGCGCGGTTCTGGACGGACTGGACGGAAAAGTCGCCCGTCTGACCAATACGGCAAGCCAATTCGGCATCGAGTTTGACTCGTTGGCGGATATGGTCGCTTTCGGGCTTGCTCCCGGCGTGCTTGCGTGGACATGGCAATTGGAGGCGTACGGCAAACTGGGAACCGCCGTTTCCTTTTTGTTCGTGGCTTGCGCTGCGCTGCGTCTGGCGCGTTTCAATGTCGATGTCGCTGTTGTTTCCAAGCGTTTCTTCATCGGTCTGCCAAGTCCTGCGGCAGGCTGCACCTTAGCCGCCTTTGTGGTTTTCGTTCCTTATCTGCCTGAAAGTTTTTTACCGTATTTACCACAGTTCACGTTGTTTTTATGCATATTGGCGCCCCTTTTGATGGTGAGCCGCGTACGGTATTTTTCATTTAAAGAATACGGCTTTGTCAAAGAACATCCTTTCAGCGTTCTCGTTGCCGCCATGCTCATATTGATTCTGCTTTTCAGCGAGCCGTTTTTCTTCATGTTCGCCGTCATTTTCGTTTATATCATCTGCGGTATCGTCTATACTTACGTATATATGCCAAACAGAAAGCACAGCCTATTGCGCCGGCTGCAAAAGTCAGGTGACGGCACTTGTGAATAAAAAAATAAATAAATACAACATATTACATAAGTCGCCTGTCAAATATTTTTTGGCAGGCTTTTTTAAAAACAACAGCCTGACTGGAGGAGCTATGAATAACAGAGTTTACATTTTTGACACGACGCTTCGCGACGGAGAGCAAAGCCCCGGAGCGACCATGAACCTGCAGGAAAAACTGCGCCTTGCGGAACAGCTTGAAAAACTCGGAGTCGACTGCATTGAAGCGGGTTTTCCCGCCTCAAGCCAAGGAGATTTTGAAGCTGTCAAAGCCATTGCGGAAAAAGTGAAAAACTGCCAGGTGGCAGGACTTGCCCGCTGTATGGAAAAAGATATCGAACGCACATGGGAAGCGATCAAAAACGCCAATCACCCCCGTATCCACACGTTTTTGGCGACTTCTCCCATTCACATGCAATACAAGCTCCGCAAAGAGCCCGAAGAAGTGTTGGCTATGATTGAAAAGGGAGTGAAATTCGCAAGAAGCCTTTGTCCGGTGGTGGAATTTTCAGCCGAAGACGCCTCCCGCTCCGACAAGGATTTTTTGGTGAAAGCCGCCGCAACCGCAATCAATGCCGGGGCGACCGTCATCAATTTGCCCGATACCGTGGGCTATGCGATTCCAAGCGATTACGCGGAACTCATCGGCTACGTGATTAAAAATTGCCCGGTATCGGACAAGGCGGTTTTCAGCGTGCATTGCCATGACGATTTAGGGTTGAGCGTTTCCAATACCTTGGCTGCCATCGGGGCGGGCGCAAGACAGGCGGAAGTCACTCTTTGCGGTATCGGGGAACGGGCGGGCAACACGTCCTTGGAAGAAGTCGTCATGGCGCTCAATGTGCGCAGGGATTTGTTCCATTTGGAAACCGGCATTGTCAAAGAACAGCTTTTCCCATCCTGCCGCCTGCTCTCCATGATCATAGGCAAGCCTATCCCCGCCAACAAAGCCATTATCGGGGGCAATGCGTTCGCCCACGAATCAGGCATACACCAAGACGGCATGCTCAAAAACCGTGAAACCTATGAAATCATGACTCCGCAAAGTATCGGACGGATAAGTTCCGACATTGTGATAGGCAAGCATTCAGGACGCAATGCGGTGCGCAGCAAATTGGAAAGTTTGAACATCACCGATTTGACGGAAGAACAGTTCGAACAAATTTTCAATGCCATAAAAGCCCTTGCGGACAAGAAGAAAACCATTCATGACGAAGACATTGAATCCCTTGTCGTCGGCGAAGTCTACCGCATGCCCGACAGTTTCAAACTGCTTTCCGTTTCCGTGCACAGTTCTACGGATATTTTGCCCGCTACCGCCGCCATTTCTCTGGAAGTCAAAGGCGAGATAAAATGCAGGGCGGGGCTCGGGGTCGGTCCTATCGATGCCGTGTTCAATGTCATTGCGGATATTCTGGAAAGAAGCCCCGAAGTGGAACGCTATGCCGTCAATGCCGTAACCGGCGGAACGGACGCCCAGGGCGAAGTGACCGTCACCCTTGCCGAAAACGGCATAACCGTTACGGGACGCGCCTCCCACCACGACATCATCACCTCCAGCGCCAAGGCTTACGTTGACGCGATGAACCGCATAGTCCGCAAAGAAAAGGACGAAAATTACTAGTTGCAAGATTTTGAAAAATCAATAAGATATATACGTTATTCCGAGCTGTAAAAGGAGATTAGAATGGCTCATACCCTTGCTCAAAAAATACTGCAGATGCATACGGACGAAGAAATCCGTGAAGCAGGCCAAATTGTACGTTGTAAAGTGGATTTCGTTCTTGCCAATGACATCACGGCGCCGCTGGCGATCAAATCATTCAGGCAAATGGGCGCGAAAGATGTTTTTGACAAGGATAAGATCGCTCTTGTCATGGACCATTTCACTCCTCAAAAAGATATTGATTCCGCAAACCAAGTCAAAGGAACACGCGAATTTGCACGTGCTTACGGTATCACCCACTATTACGAAGGCGGCGAAGCGGGGGTCGAACACGCCCTTTTGCCTGAAAAAGGACTTGTGAAACCGGCAGACATCGTCATCGGTGCCGACAGCCATACCTGCACATACGGCGGACTCGGAGCGTTTGCCACGGGCATGGGCAGCACGGACATCGCCGGAGCCATGGCGCTTGGCGAAACATGGTTTAAAGTCCCTCCGACCGTTCGCGTCACCTTTAACGGCACCCTGCCTGAATATGTGAGCGGAAAAGATTTGATTTTGACCACTATCGGAAAAATCGGCGTTGACGGCGCGTTATACAAAGCCTTGGAGTTTGACGGCACAGCCATTGAAAGCCTTTCTGTCGAAGGCCGCCTCACCATGGCGAACATGGCGATTGAAGCAGGCGGAAAAGCCGGGCTTTTCGCTTCCGACGACAAAACGCTTGAATACTGCAAAGCGCATAAAAATCCGAACCCTGTGCGTATCGGCGCGGATAAGGGCGCCAGCTACGAACGGGAGCTTGTTTTCGATGTGAACGGCATGGAACCTGTGGTCGCCTGCCCGCATTTGCCCGAAAACGTGAAACCCGTTTCCGAAGTGGGCGAATTGCCTTTGAACCAGGTTGTTATCGGTTCATGCACAAACGGGCGCATCAGCGATATGCGCGAGGCGGCAGCCATTCTTAAAGGCAGAAAAGTAGCCAAAGATGTCCGCTGCATCATTTTGCCGGCAACGCCGACAATTTGGAAACAAGCCATGAAAGAAGGGCTTCTTGAAATCTTCATGGACGCAGGCTGCATTGTCGGACCCGCCACCTGCGGTCCCTGCCTTGGCGGACATATGGGAATTTTGGCGGACGGCGAACGCTCCCTTGCGACGACAAACCGCAATTTCAAAGGACGTATGGGAAGTTTGCAGTCCGAAGTTTATCTTTCTAATCCTGCTGTCGCAGCCGCAAGTGCGGTTCTTGGCGTCATCGGCAGTCCAAAAGCATTATAAGAAGCGAGGAAACAATGAAATATCAAGGAAAATCCCATAAAGTGGGTGATCATATAGATACCGACGCTATCATTCCCGCACGGTTTTTAGTGACGACCGATGCCAAAAAACTCGGGGAAAACTGCATGGAAGGCTTGGAGCCCGATTGGATAAAACGCGTGAGCCAGGGCGACATCATGGTCGCGGGACGCAATTTCGGGTGCGGCTCCTCGCGTGAACACGCTCCCGTCGCCATTGTCGGAGCCGGCATGCCCATAGTCATCGCTCACAGTTTTGCGCGCATTTTTTACCGCAACAGTTTCAATATGGGCTTGCTGCTGCTTGAAATAGGCGACGAAGTGGAAAAAATCGGCGACGGCGACAACCTGGAAGTGGATACTGACGCGGGGCTTATCCGCAATTTGACGACCGGCGTTGAAATTCCTTTCCCCCCCCTTCCTCCTTCGATGCAGGACCTGCTGCGGCGCGGCGGGTTAATTCCTTACGTGCAAAGCAGACTGTAAAAAATAGAAAAAATAGGGATAATTTCCCTATTTTTTTTGTTTTCACCCTATCTTTTAATGGCTGCTTACCGATTAGGGTAGTTAACATATTTTTTGGAGGCTGTATGAGGCTATCAGTTAAATTATCCCTTGTTTTTAGCGCTATTATTTTGCTTTTAATAGTGCTTGCAGGTATTTCATGGTATAAGATCAATGACATGCAACGCATGAAATACCTTATTACGGAAACAGAAGATGCGGCGTCACAAACGGCGCTTGCCAAGGAAGTCGCCATTCTTGCCGTTTCCAATGATGACCCCAGTTATTTTAAACTAATCAAAGAACACATTACCAATGCGAGCAGCCATGCCGCCAATGTCCGCAAATTCGCCAAAGCGGAATCAACTGTCAATGCCGTTACAGCCTATGAAAAAGAAATCAGCCAGCTCATTGTTTCAGTCGATACCATGATCGGTGATTTCAACGCACTTTCAGAACATACCAAAATTATCAACAATGATTTTGAAAATATTGAACAACAAATCACAGCAATCGTCAAAGAAGAACAATCCCGCCTTATCCGCGGCGGAGCAGCCAATTTGGTCGCCATTCAGGCCATCCATACCAACATGCTTGAAATCGAAGCCCATTTGGAAGCGTATTTGCGTATTTCCACGCAAGAGAATTTGAACGAATTTCTTGAGCACATGGAGGAATTGGACGGATTTGCCGCCATGTACAGCGACAGAAGCGAAAAATTCAGCGGCGTATGCGGTAATATTTTAAAGTATGTGGACGATTTGCAGCAATTCATCGAATTTGCTCGAGCATTCCAAGCTTCCGTCGCCAACGAATCGGAACAATTGGACGAACTTGGCAGGCTCGCCCAAAATCTTTCCCAAGCCGTACGCCAACAATACGACAATGTTAAAAACAGCGCCGTGACCACTCTGTACATAACCGCTCTCTTAGCTGTTTTGCTTGGCATTGTGCTTACCATTTATATCAGCAAGTCCGTTGCGAAACAGCTTGGCGCAGACCCCGGCGAACTGGTAAATCTCGCGGACAGAGTCATTGCCGGCGATTATGAAGTTGATGACGGCAGCAAGCATATCGGGGTATTCAACAATATTATCCTCATGGTTAATAAAATGAAAGAAACCCTTGAGTTTTCACAAGAAATTCTTGCAAGCCTGCCGACACCCACCGCTGTTTTCGGTTCGGACAACAAGCTTAAATATGCAAACGCCCAAATGCTCAGTCTGACTGAAAACCAAAAGCCTTTGGCTGACTGCATAGGCATGACTTCCGGTGAATTTTTCTACCGCAATTCCGGCAGGGAAACGCAAATTTCACTCGCCATCAACTCAAGGGAAGCGAAAAGCCTTTTGGCAGCCGAATACACCCCGCTGAAAGATAAGACCTATTATGTGGACGTTGCGACAGAACTTATCAAAGATAAGGAAAGCAACATCACGGATGTGATCACCGTATGGATAGATGTGACCAACCAAACATTGGCAGCCCAGCAAATCGAACAAGCCCACCATAATATGCAGGATGTTGCGAAAGAATTGGAACAGGTCGCCGCTATTGCTTCCTCCGCTTCCGAACAGCTTTCCACTCAAATAGAACTTTCCGAAAACGGCGCCCAAGACCAAGCGGACCGTGTCGCCACAACCGCCACCGCGCTTGAAGAAATGAACGCAACCGTTCTTGAAATCGCCAGAAACGCAGGCTCCACCGCAGACAGTGCCGCAACAGTCCGCTCCGAAGCGCAAGCCGGTTCGGAATCAATGCAGGAATGTGTGAAAGCAATGCAGGACGTGCGCGGCGAATCCCTGAAACTCCAAACGGAAATGGGTATTCTTTCCGAACATGCGCAAGCTATCAATGAGATTATGAACGTGATCTCCGATATTGCCGACCAGACAAACTTGCTTGCTCTGAACGCCGCCATCGAAGCCGCACGGGCAGGTGAAGCCGGACGGGGATTTGCGGTTGTTGCCGACGAAGTGAGAAACCTTGCCGAAAAAACCATGGCAAGCACCACGGATGTGGGCAATGCTATCGCTTCCATTCAGAAATCAACCATTGACAATACCCATCTTGTGGCGAACGCCGTAGAAAAGATTGAAAAAGTCACCGAAATGGTAAGTGACGCCGGCGAAGCGCTCCTTGGCATTGTAAAGCTTGCCGACACAACCGCCGACCAAGTGCACGCCATTGCCACCGCTTCGGAAGAACAATCCGCAACCAGTGAAGAAATCACCCAATCCGTTGACAGTATCAACAGCATTGCGAAAGAAAACGCCCAAAATATGGCTGAAGCAAAGCAAGCTGTCAATGAAGTGGTAACGCAGTCACGCGTTCTTTCCAATCTCATTATCAAATTGCAAGGCTGATCATAAATAAAACAATCGATAAAAAGGCATTAGCGATAATGCCTTTTTATTTTTTAAAAACAAAAAAATATAGACAAAACCTATACCAAACTTGTTTTATTATCTAATTTTATCAATATGTTATTGCAATATTAAGCCGTATTGAAAGGGGGCAGGTTTTCGGAAAAGTTTCCCCCTGAAAGTTTAATTTTCATATATGTAATTCCTGATGTTATAAGGAAATGCTCCCGCCGCATTGCATACTTCGCCTCTTTCCCGTCGCTCATATCGTTTTCTCATTTCGCCCGCTTTCAACAATCCGCCGCAAAAACCGCCCCCCAATGCTGAAAGCATTTGAATGCCGTTTTGCGTTCAATACGGCAAGAACAAAAGAATTAAAAATCACTTCTTGCAATAAAGCATGCTTTTCCGCTTGCAAAATTTTTTAAATCTTCTAAATTGAAGATACTGTCACTTTTAATTAGGAAACGTTATGAACAATGCAACGGCAGTTAAATCCCAAGCGGATCAGAGCAAAAAAGACGGCTCACTGCTTGTTTTTCTCGGAGCTTTATGTTTCAGCGGTTCCGGAACCATACAAGCCTTGGCGCCAGACGAAGCGACCCCTTTCATTGTCGGGGCGCTGCGGCTTTTGGTCGCGGGAATATTCCTTATCCTATGGTGTTATTGCAAAAAACTTTTCCAACCTTTAAAAGCCGATTGTTTTAAATTGTTTCTTTCCGCATCGGCTTTGGCAGGGTTCCAGATCACGTTTTTCCTCGGCGTGCAAAAAGCCGGCGTTGCTGCCGGAACTGTCGTCACCATCGGCACAACGCCCATAATGGCGGCTGTTTTCGGACTGCTTTTTTATGGGGAAATTCCTTCGAAAAATTGGTATGTCAGCACCGCCATAGCCATTTTCGGGCTTGTCCTGCTCAATCTCAACGGGGCTGAAACGTTCAGTGTGAACGCATTGCTCTTTCCGCTGTCCGCAGGCACGATTTACGCTTTTTACCTTTCCCAGTCAAAAGATTTGGTGCGGGAAAACAGCCCGGAACTGGTAATGACCTGTCTTTTCCTCATAGCCTCATGCCTGCTTATTCCCATATGGGTTTTCTTTCCCTGCGCATGGATTTTGAGCGTACGCGGCATTACCGTCGCCCTGGGGCTCGGCATTCTGACAACCGCCCTCGCTTACTGCCTTGTCATGGCGGGGCTGAAAAACTGCGACACCGCCAAAGCCGCAACCCTCAGCCTCGGCGAACCTCTCGGCGCAGCCGTTTTGGGTTTTGCCGTTTTGCACGAAGCCCTCAATCTTTGGGGTTTAATCGGAATAGCGGCGATATTCGCAAGCGTTCTTATCCTTGTTTATCAGCCGGAAAAGAAAAATATTTAATTTTTGCACATTTTTCTTGACAGGGTAAAAAATAACCGATAAGTATTTCGCATAACATTTTAGACCTAATGGACATTGTTCTGTTGGTTTTGAGGAGATAATATGAAGAGTATCAAAATTCTTGCGCTCTTGTTTATGGTAGTTTTTGCTACTGCATGTTCTAAAACTGCACCTGTTGAACCAACCGGACAACAAGATTTGGCAGCTATTGATGTAGCAGCACAGCAAATCACAGACGGTATCATTTATTTTGATTTTGACAAATACGACATCAAAGACGAATACCGCGAAGTTCTCAACCAAAAAGCAGCGATTATGCGTCAATTCCCAAGCATCCGCGTTAGAATCGAAGGTCACACCGACGAACGCGGAACACAAGAATACAACCTGGCTCTCGGTGAACGCCGCGCTAAGGCTGCATACGAATATCTCGTTCTCTTGGGTGTAAATCCCAACCAATTGGAAATCATCAGCTACGGCAAAGAAAAACCTGTTGTTGACGGTTCCAACGAACAAGCATGGTCCGCTAACCGCCGTGACAACTTCCGCGTTATCGCACGCTAACGGCTAAAAATAAAAATTTCGGGACGTAGCGCAGCTTGGTAGCGCATCTGATTTGGGATCAGAGGGTCGCTAGTTCGAATCTAGTCGTCCCGACCATTTGAGAAGGGAAGTCATACGGCTTCCTTTTTTGATTTACCTTTTTTTCATGTTCGCAAATTTTCGGAACGAACACCAAGATATACATAAGCAATTGACATACGTCTTTCTTTCTTCTTCCATAAGAAACACCTGCCTGCTTTTTATATCATTGTGCCGGTTCTTAAAATTGATGAACAAACATAATAATTGCCGGATCACGCTTGTGTTAGCCAAGCCGGTAAATAAAATTTTCGGGACGTAGCGCAGTCTGGCAGCGCGTCTGCTTCGGGAGCAGAAGGTCGCTGGTTCAAATCCAGTCGTCCCGACCATCTCAAAAAGGAAGTCGTTTGACTTCCTTTTTCTGTTTAATCCGCTGTCAAGCAATCGGGTATGGGAACCTTCGATTTACCATTCCCCCGTATTGAAAATCATTGCCTGCTTTTCTCCACATTCTTCGGCACACGCTTACCTCGTACACTTCCCCTTGCTGTCCTCCAAAGCTTTTGGCATGCCTATTCAAAAATGATGTCAACAAGTTATTATACATGACAGAGTTACCCAATGCAAAACACTTATCCATATCGGATAATGCACAAAACGTTTTCATGATCAGCATCCATGCGTTTAAACATAGTGCCGTATAAGTGAAGTTAAGAATGATAAAGTCCGATCTTCCTCCGTCAATCAATCCGCTTGAGCATGATTAACGCAAAGAACAGATAAACACAGACTGGAAACAGCAAAACGCGCTTTTCAGAACTCAAGAATTCACGCCGTTAAAGCATTAAAAGACTTTTTTATATACGCCATTGCCTAAGAATTTTATAAAGCCCCTGTCCCGCAAAAATTGCAGCTGCTGCCGTATTTTTGCTTTGATATTCTTGTTCTGCGGAAATTTTTTAAATAACACGGCCTCAAATTGATAAACGTCGTCTAATCGAAATACAGCATTCAATCTGGTTATGCATTTTAATACTTCAAAAAACCACCCTCTTGCGGCAATATCGTCAACATCGAGCAAACGGGCATGCTCCGCCCGACTAAGAACCTCATGTTTCGGAACAATCTTCCCATCGGAAACAACCACAATTCTGCCTTGCTCCGGAATTTCCGAAAATAGGATATTACAGCCTATCCAGCCCGCTCTTCTGGCGTTTTGCGTCAGCGCATTCCTTTTTTCAATAATTTCAGGGCTGAAAAAATGCTTTGGAACAAAAGTAAAATTCACAACGGTCAATGGAGAATCAGCATATTGCATAAAGAAAAAATCAGGATTATTGTTTGCACATATTCTTTCAATCATTTTCCCATAAGCACCGTCAGGAATTTTATTTTTAAATGCCTTACCGCTGCTTTTTAATTCATATTCGCTCAAACACTTTGAACATTTATAATCAGAAACCGGGCTATTGTTTTTTTGCTTTTCAAGGTGAGCGTTTCCGCAACGCGGGCAATACATATTTTTTTCAACCCAATTTTCACTCATAACCCGCGCTTGTTGTGAATTGGACGAATAACGGCTGTCAGAAAACAAAAACAAATCCATCGGTACTCCGTAATGATAACATCATAATCAAAAACACAGGCGGCGTGATACAAATAAAAATTTCCTGTCCTGTCGTGCCCTTTCCATATTCTCTTGCCATTTCAACACACCAGAAACACAGCTTTAGAGAGCTGGAAAAAACCACCTGCTGAACAGGTGGTTTAATTCGATAACCTCATATAATTTTCCACGGCAACACAAAGCCGTATTCATTCCGGCTACGGCACCATATGCCATAAAACAGTCTTCGTATCCGACCTTACAGCACTTTTTTACCGCCGAGGTAAGCGGCACAGACACGTCCCCGCAATTTTCGTCCCAAGAAAGGCGTATTGGCTGATTTTGAATAGAAACTTTCCTTATCCGCCGTCCATTCAATTTCCGTGTCAAAAAAGAAAAAGTCCGCAACATCGCCTTTTTCAAAACCATTATAAGGCAATTTAAAGCGCTTCGCAGGATTTACGGTATAGGTTCTGACAATATCTTCCTGCGTCAAAACGCCCTCGCGCACGAGCTGCCAAAGCAAAGTCAGGGCGGTATCCAGTCCGCTGATGCCATTGGGCACCATATCAAGGGGGTTCTCCTTTTCATGTTCGGCATGGGGGGCGTGGTCCGTTATCATGCAGTCGATAACTCCGCTCTTCACAGCCTCGCGCATGGCAAGCACATCGTCCCAAGTCCGCAGGGGAGGATTGACTTTCGCGTTGGTATTGTAATTATCAACGGCATTTTCATCAAGAATGAGATAATGGGGGCATGTTTCAGCCGTAACGTCAACGCCTCGTTCCTTCGCGCGTCTTATGAGCTCCACGCTTTTACGGCAGGAAACATGGGCGATATGCACGGGCAAATTCAAATATTCGGCAAGCATGATATCACGCCCGACCTGCAAAGCCTCGCCTATGTCAGGCTGTCCTTTCACGCCCAGTTTCGCGGATAAATTTCCCTCATTCATATGCGCTCCGCGGGCAAGATAGGGATCTTCGCAGTGGTCGATGAAAAGCATGCCGAGATCGCTTGCGTACTCCATAACGCGCCGGACTATTTCCGTATCGCATAGGGGCACGCCGTCATTGGAAACGGCGGTGCAGCCCGCTTCCGCCATTTCTCCGAGGGGCGCCAGCGCTTCCCCTTTCAGTCCGAGGGTGGCAGCAGCGACTGGGTGCAAAAACGGTCCGAACGGGTGCGTATTCCGGGCTTTTTCAAGCATATACCGTGTTATTCCCGCGTTATCATTTACCGGGCTCGTGTTAGCCATGCAGAACACATGCGAATAACCGCCATGCAAAGCCGCCTCCAAGCCCGTATCGATATCTTCTTTCCATTCCATTCCGGGATCGCGGAAATGCACATGCACATCGATAAGGCTGGGGAAAAGGATTTTTCCCGCCATATCGCAAACGGAACAATTTTCCGGCGGGCTCATGTTTTCCGCAAGGGCGAGGACACGCCCCCCCTTTTTGCCGTAATTCTCACCATAATTTCGATACGTGCCGCAAAAGCCGTCCTTTTCATCGAAAACAAAACCGTGTTGCGCATTTTCTTCTGCATTTTCCGTCACAAGCAAATCAACGGTCTTGCCTAAATAAAGGGCATTTTTAAATAAAATCATTTCCTATTCCCCCACCTGCGGATTAAGCGTCATATCATCATTTCTTGTGCCGTAAAGATATAAAACAGCCATACGGGTAGCGACCCCGGCGGAAACCTGGTTCAGCACCAAACTATCGGCACAGTCGGCGATTTCGGAAGAAATTTCAAGCCCTCTGTTCATAGGTCCCGGGTGCAGGATTTTCGCATTGGGCTTTGCCTCCGACAAGTGCCTGCGCGTCAGACAATACCGGCGCGAATAATCCCCCAAATCAGGCAAAAGCCCCGCCGCCTGCCGTTCCAGCTGCAAACGCAGGCACATCACGGCGTCTGCTCCCTGCACAGCCTTGTTTAAATCGGAATAGACCTCAACGGGAAAATTGTCCAGATAGCGGGGCAAAAGCGTTTTAGGCGAGCAAATGCGCACATTGATACCGAAACGCGTCATCCAATGTATATTGGAACGGGCGACGCGGCTGTGATTGATATCCCCCAAAATAAGGAGGGTTTTGCCTGCAAATTCGCCATTCCACGCTTCACGCAGGGAAAAAGCGTCCAAAAGCGCCTGTGTCGGGTGGGCATGCCAGCCGTCCCCGGCATTGACCACGCTGCAATTCAGGCGTTCAGCCAAAAACTGGGCGGCACCGGAACTGGAATCCCTGATGACAATGATATCGGGGTGCATGGCCTGCAAGGTAAGGGCTGTATCTTTCAGGCTTTCGCCTTTCTGCACGCTGGACCCGCTTTTTCCAAGCGCGAACGTGTCGGCTGACAAACGTTTCGCAGCCGTATCAAAAGAAAGTTTGGTGCGCGTGCTCGGTTCGGAAAAAAAGAGGGTGACCGTTTTCCCTTTCAAGGTGGGAACTTTCTTCACCACTCTCAAATTCACTTCCTGAAAACGTTTTGCATTATCCAGTATGAACAGAATTTCTTCATCGGATAAATAGGTTACGTCCAACAAATCCTTATGCCGCCATTTTTGAATAGCCATATCAACCCCGCGGTTCTGCAAATCAATATGAAAAGGCTACTGTATTGCAGCCTTTTAGTAAAGAAAAAATTTTCCGTTTTTTTACGTGCCGTTTTCAGAAAAATCATTCCTGCAGCGAAGCGAAAATCGGTTCAAACAAAGGAGTCAGCAAAAGCGCCCCCTCTTCGCTGAAATGGTCGTCATCCCAATAAAGAGCCGTTTTCCCGCGCACAACGTCATAAGCGGTTTTTTGAGGATTTAACAAATAAGGCGTCGGGTCCAAAAAATAAACATGCGGAAATTCCCCTGTCAATTTCTTTAAAAGCGCCGTTATTTCTTTTGTCCTTTCCTGATACGCCGCAGCAGATTCGCCTAAAATACCATTAATCCTGTCCGTACTCAAACCGAATAATCCGGAAAGCTTGTTGGCGGAAGCGGGAACATAGCCGGCAGCCTGAGGCGCCGGACCGACCAGATAAATGGTTTCCACCCCGTTTTTCCGCAGGAGCGATATGGTTTCTTTCAAACCGAAATATAAAACTTCCAAGGGATCTTCACTTTCAAAATCAAGGGATTTCAGGCTGAACCTAGCCACGGAATTTTTTCTCGGAATATCCACTCCGTTGATATAATAATCATACCGGTATGCGATAACGGCAGTATCAAAACGTGTTGTTTCCGTTTTTTCCCTGAACCCGTCGAAACTTTTCCCTATGTTTTTCCTGTCCGCGATGCTTCCGTCAAACGTATACGTACGATACGGCATGATATTGACATTCGTTGAAGAAACACGGTATTTTTCCCCCAGCTCCCGCATGAGCGGTCTTAAATGCCCGGAATGGCTGTCACCGATAAGCAATATCGAATGCGCGGAATTATCCGCCGCGTATTCGGCGGGAAGTTCAGGTTTGGTATACGCGAACCCGTCATCAAAGGACAGGGTGAATTTCAAATTGTTGATAAATAACAATATCAAAGCAAAAGAGCAGGCAACGCCGAGCCAAAGCACGCCGTGTTTTTTGAAAATCGGCTTTTGGCGTACGGGTTTTTCGATAAAACGCCAGGAAAAAACGGAAACCAAAAATATTACGGCAAGTAAAACACAGCCGCCCGCAAAATCAATATCCCTTCTGTAAAGCCAATTCTGATAATAAACCAAAACCGGCCAATGCCATAAATACAGGGAATAAGAAATAACCCCGATAAAAACAAGGACTTTGTTCTTTGTAAGCGTGTCCGCAAAAACAGACTGCAAACGTGTTCCGCCCGCGATATACAAAACAGCACCGAGGCAGGGGAACAATGCATAAAATCCCGGATACACCACATCGGCATAACCGATGATCGCCCCGAACATGAGCACTATCCCAAGGAAAAAACAAAACAGTTTATGTTTTTGCTCTTTCGGAGTCCAGCCGGTATAGGCGAGCAGGCTTCCGCACAAAAGCTCCCATGCCCTTGCGGGAAGCATATAAAAGGTGAATTTCTGATTATAAAAAACAAAAACGGCGGAAAAAAGGAAACTCAGCAAAAAAAGCGCAGACAAGACATGAACGATTTTTATTCCGCTTATTTTTTTAATATATATATTAAGGATAAACAAGAGCAAAGGGAAAACAAAATAAAACTGTTCCTCGACACCCAGGGACCATGTGTGCAAAAGGGGCAATGTTTCCGCCGCAGGGTCGAAATAATTGGTATGCAAATAAAAATAAATATTGGGAACAGTCAGCAAAACACGCTTGGCGGAGCTGAAAACTTCCCGCCTTTCCAAAATATTGACCGAAGTGACCCATTCAAAAAGCACGATGCAAAAAACCATTGCGAACAAAGCCGGAAAAATTCTGCGTACGCGGTTTTCATAAAATTCCAAAAAACTGAACGTGCCGTCCGCAAGTTTCCGTTTGATAATGCCCGTAATCAAATAACCGGAAATCACAAAAAATATGCTGACGCCGACAAATCCGCCGCGGAAAAAGGGAATATGGGCATGATAAAAAATGACAGCCAAAACGGCTATCGCCCTCAGTACGTCTATATCCGATCTGTATTCTTTCGCCTGCATGGTTTCTCCTATCCGCCCTGTTTTTCATTTTCCGCTTTTTGCTTTGCAATCCGGGCAAAAACAGGTTCATATGCTTCCATATGCAGCATTGCTCCCTCATGGCTTAAATGGTCGTCATCATAATAAAAGAGGTTTTTCTCATCCATAACCGCAAACTGCCGGGTATCCGCATTCAGATAGTAAGGGCTGATGTCCACAAATTCAATCTGCGGATACTCTTCCCGCAATATCGCGAAAGCCTCAAAAACATCGTTATTGCGCTGCCGGTATTCTGTTAATTTCTCGCCTAATTTTTCATTGATCTGCGATACGGAGTACTCAAAAAACAGCGTTAACATCGTTGCTTTATTGGGAACCATGTCTTTGGGTTCCGGCACGGGATATTGAATATAAATATGCTTTATTCCGTAACTGACAGCCTCATCAAGCATATCCCGCATGCTTTGTAAAAAAGCCTCTTGAGGAGTGAGCTTTTTGTTTGGCAAATACAATAAAGGATAAGAATCATCCAAGGAATAGTATCTATCTTTCCCCGTAATTTTTTGTGAATAACGGAAAGCAATAAAAAGATTTTCACATGAATAACTCCCGAATATCTTACTGAGATTATCCCATTCATATTCAAAACTTTTTATTCTTTTATAATCATATCTTGAAACAACCGCATTTTTCATTACCTGATTATTCACAAGCCCCATGAGCTGATACTCTTCTGCCATTTTTTGAAACACACCTTCTTCAGAAAGCCTATGGCTATCCCCAATCAAAATGAAATCTACGGGGATTTTTTTGTCTGAAGCCTTTTGTTCGGGAAACTGTGAAAATCGATGAGGACCGGTAAACGTATAAACATCATAAAGTCTTCCGTAACGCATATACGTTGCCATGGTAAAAATGCCTGCGGCGCAAATAAGCGTGACAATCCACAATATTTTTCTGTTTTTAAACAAAGGAAGCTGGCGGACCGGCCTTTCCACGAAACGCCATGACAAATACGAAATGAAAATGGTAAAAACAATCAATATCCCTGCAGCAGGCAAGGTGATTTCCTTATAAAAAGGAAACGTGGAATAAAACACCAAAACGGGCCAATGCCATAAATACAGGGAATAGGAAATAACCCCGATAAAAACAAGGGCTTTATTATTGGTTACCGCATGAATGATATTGGCACGGTTGGAAAAAGCGTACGAGGTTCCGCCCGCGATGTACAAAACAGCCCCAAGGCAGGGAGGCAAAGCCCAAAAACCGGGAAAAAGAACATCTCCGGATAGAACGATAGAGGCGAACATGATGCCGAGCCCTGATAAAATACAAAAACTTTTTCCTTTTTGCGTTGCAGGCGTCCAAGCTGTATATGCCAGGATACTTCCGCATAAAAGCTCCCACGCCCTTGTGGGAAGCATATAAAAGGTGAATTTCTGATTATAAAAAACAAAAAC
>DONZ01000237.1:0-638 GCA_003512875.1 Desulfovibrio sp.
CATCAATTCTTCCAAAATTTCAAGGCTGATAAGGTTGTTGAGATCGAGAAGAATAAGTAAGCCTTTGTCAAGTTTGCTTACGCCGCGGATATAGTTTGAACCGTCGGCATTTGTGAGGACCGGCGGAGCGGGTTCGATAGCGGATTCGTTGATGCGGACGACTTCGCATACGGCATCGACAATGAAACCGACGGTAAAATCATGCGTATGCACAACAATGATTCTTGTTTCATTATTATAAGGAATGCTGGGGAGTTTAAAACGTTTCCGCATGTCGATAATAGGAATTACTTCACCGCGCAAGTCAATCACTCCTTTTACGAAGTTCGGTGCTGAAGGTACGATCGCAATGGGAAGCATACGGATAATTTCCTGTACTTGGAGAATATCAATGCCAAATTCTTCCTCACTTACTTTAAAAGAAACAAGTTGTGCCAGCTTGTTATCATTGTTTGCTTGAAAGTTTAATTGTTGACTCATAGCTTCCTCAGATTTTAAATTTTATTGTTGATACCAGTTTTTTCGACAATTAATTTTAAAAGTTTAGGTCAATATATATTTAATCTTTTATTTCTTCAATAGTTTCTTTTTCCATATTTTTTTTGTTGAAAAAACGGAATTTTTTCTTTTTCTTTTTT
>DONZ01000237.1:964-6296 GCA_003512875.1 Desulfovibrio sp.
TTTTTCTTTTTCTTTTTTTTAGGCGTTTCCGGCTGATAATTCGGACTGTCGGCAAGCCGGACAAGCTGATTGTAAAGAATCAGTCCGAGCCAGGCATCTGTTGCCGCATATAAGATTTGGGAATGGTTCAGGGTATCTGCCGCCCAGTTTGAGCATTGAGCGCCCTTGCTGATTTTGTATCCCAGCAAGTTGGCGCTGATAGTCCGCAACCCTTGGGCTTTCATCCCTTTTTGGTTCGCAAGTTTCGCAAGGTCGACAAGCCCGTTGCTTTCTAACGGAAAAAGCCGCGCAAGGGAGCGGTAATCTTCGTGTATTGCCACTCCTGCTTTTATGATTTGTTCGTCGGATAAAAGTTCTGCCAATTTTTCGGTATTGCCGATATGTTTCAATTGAATGATATAAACTTTTTTATCTGTCGCAAGCTGGATGAGGGAGGGCAAGTGCATTGCGCCTTTGGTGAAACGGGGACGTGTTTCCGTGTCGAAACCCAGTACGGAATTTTTTTTCAATTCATTGACCGCAAGATCCAGTTCTTCGTCGGAGCGCACAAGAACGATTTCTCCCTCGTAACTGATTGCAGGCAAAAGGTTTATTTCTTCTTTTGTGAGAAGAAGTTTATTTTCATCAAAAAATTGTTGCGTATCCATCTTATTGGTTTCTTTTTAAGTTATTCCTGTATTCACGGACGGCTTTGTTATGGTCCTGCAAATTGGTTGAAAACACATGGCTTGCTCCGATACCTTTCGCCACAAAAAAGATATAATCGTGTTCCTGCGGTTCAAGGGCGGCTTTTATGGCTGAAAGGGAAGGGGAACAGATGGGGCTCGGCGGAAGTCCCGCGTGTTGGTATGTGTTGTAAGGGTTATCGGCATCCTGCAAATGTTTTGTCAGAAGCTGCCCGCGGTAATTTTCGCCCAGTCCGTAAATCACCGTGGGGTCAGCCTGTAAAATCATATTTTTTTTAAGCCTGTTTGTATAAACACCTGCAACAATAGGTCTTTCTTCTATGAGTTTTGTTTCTTTCTCTATAATGGAGGCTAAGGTTAAAAGCTCATTGAGTTTTTGCGGATTATGGAAAATGCTTTCATACTGTGCGTTATCCATAAGATCTTTTGTTTTTTCATAAAAGGTGTCTATAAGCCTATTAACGGCTGTGTAGGCAGTTTCTTTAGTCATTTCTTTCGGTTTGCGTAAAAAATATGTGGAGGGATAGAGGTAACCCTCCGCATTTTTGAAAGGGATATTTTTTTTCAGGAGAAATTCTTTATCATGAATGACTTCTTTGAAATCAGACGCTTTGCAATAGCCCTGTTCTTCAAGAATTCTGGCGGTTTCCCACCATGGCAAGCCTTCGCGGATGGTCAGCTTATATAAAATTCCGGAGCCTGTGGTGAGTTCGGATAAAATGGTTTTCGGCGTCCATGCGGGGCTTAATAAAAATGTTCCCGCTTGGATGTGGGTGGCTGCGTTTTTGAATTGGGCGTATAATTTGAATTTAACCGTATCATTGATAATATTATTGTCCGCAAGAATTTGACAAATCTGCTGCAATGAGCTTCCTTCAGGAATTTCTACAGCGAGAGCTTGGGCGTTTTCATCGGCAGGCGTGTTGATATAGGAATAGGAAAAATAGGCGATGGCTCCCAGTCCCAAGCATGAGGCAAGAAAGATGAAAATGAAGAAATTTCTGATTATTTTTAGCATGATATAGGTAATCCTTATTTGTTTCCTGAAAAATCCTGTCCGGACCGGTAGAGATTTTTTTGCGGGGCTGTTAAAAATGATTCCAAAATAAGCACTGCGGCTTCTTGGTCAACGTGTTTTTTGATTTTTTTCGCATTCACTCCCATGGAACGCATATTTTCTTCCGCTTCAAAGCTGGAAAGCAGCTCCTCCATAAGATAAATGGGAAGCGGGTAGCGTCTTGCAAGGGAAGCCGCGAAATTTTTTACTTGGTTCGTCGTGATGCACGGACTTCCGTCTTCATGAAGCGGAAGCCCAAGAACAAGCGCTGTCGGTTTATGTTCGGCGATTATGTTTGAAAAATTTTCAAAAAAATTTTTCTTTACAGTTCTGTCAAGAGTGCAAAGAGGAAAAACAATTTGCGTTTCAAGATTGCAAATTGCCAGTCCCACACGTTTTACGCCGTAATCGACGGCTATTAATTTCCCTAAGCTATCCATGAGGTTAAAATACTGTAAAGCCTTGGGCTTGGCAAGATTTAACGCATGAATTTTTAAGGGTTCTGCGCAGAAATTGCTTTTTCATTTTTTTTAAAAACTCATCATTTTTAAAAACTCATCATTGCACCGACGCTTAGTATCAGCTCATGCTCTTCATCAATCATCGGGCTGTCTTTTATTTCGTCGCTCAAAAAGCTGTATTTCGCGTTGGCGAAAATATTCCAGCCGTTTTCCGTAAGCAGGCTTGCTTCCAAAGAAACATAAGGGGTAATGCTGTAATCCGCATGATAAGCCGCCAAACCGGAGCGCAGAGCCTCGGCACGGCTGATTCCGTAATAGTATTCCGTTCTGTCGCCGCTTAGGTAACTCAGTCCGGCTCCGGGGGTAATGGTGAATTCATTGATAAAAATGGGAAGCTTGTAAAATGCGTCAATGCCGAAACCGTCGGCATTTCCGAGGGCGTCCATAAAGGCTTTTGCTCCGATTGTGCCGTAGCGGTACCGTTTTACGAATTGTAAATAAACATCGGCTGCCATTTTGCGCTTGTCAAGGAAACTGAGTTTGTAGTCAGTGGTTTTGTCCGGGTTGAACATGGTGAAACCGGGCATTATGCCAAGAGTCAGCTCGTTTTCTTCCGTATCGTCCCGGTAAAGGTAAAAGCCGAGTTTCAATTCCCTGATAAAGAAATATTTCGATTCTATTTGTAAAGAAGGAAAGGGAATGTAATAATCATCATGTCCTTTGTAGGGAGAGCGTATCCAAACAAGACCGACTCCGCCGTCGGCGGCAAAACTTGGAACAATTGTTCCGAATATGAAAACAAAGCCAAGAATGAAGGCTATGCTGTTTTTGATATTTTTTTTCATGACGCGTTCCTTTTCGTTTCGCATGATTTTTGTAATTTTTTTTGCAAAAATTGTACCTCTTCTATTCTATATCGTAAAATTATCGCATATTAATAGAGGCGGAAAACAGTTGTCAGAAAAAAAGCGGCAAAGGGAAATTTTTTCCGTTTGTTTTCCATAAAACTATTCTTTGACAATGTATCATAAACATATTAAAGTATTTTTCAATAATTTTATACTGGAGTATAGAATGGCTAAAATTCAAGCGATTAAAGGTTTTGCAGATTTATTCGCCGATGAAAGTCGCTTATTTGCTTTTTTGGAACAGAGCGCCCGCACTGTTTTTTTTCGTTATGGTTTTACGGAGCTGCGTACTCCTCTGATGGAATATACGGATTTGTTTTGCCGTTCCATCGGTACGGAAACCGATGTCGTGCAAAAAGAAATGTATACGTTTGCCGATAGCAAGGGGCGTTCCATGTCTTTGCGTCCTGAAGCAACGGCTGGCGTCATGCGTGCGTATGTGGAAAATAATGTCGGAGCGAAAGAAGGCGTAAGCAAGTTTTTCACCACAGGTCCGATGTTTCGCCATGAACGCCCGCAAAAAGGGCGTATGCGCCAATTCCATCAAATAAATTGCGAATGCATAGGACCGAAAGAGCCGGAAGCGGACGCAGAAATGATCAGTATGCTTATGTATTTTTTAGCGTACATAGGTATCCGAAATATAACATTGCAGCTTAATTCCCTAGGCTGTCCGAATTGCCGCCCCGCATACAGGGAGTTGTTGAAATCTTGGCTGAAAAGCTTGGATACGGATATATTGTGTGAGGATTGCAAAAGAAGAATGGAAACCAATCCTCTTCGAGTCCTTGACTGTAAAAATCCCCAATGTCAGGAAGCGACAAAAAACGCGCCGCTCATGCTTGACCATGCCTGCGAAGAATGCGCAAAACATTTTCAGGTTGTGAAAAATTGTCTTGACACGCAAAATATAGCGTATGAAATCAACCATAGGCTCGTGCGCGGACTTGATTATTACACGAGAACCGCTTTTGAGGTCGTATCCAATAATATCGGGGCACAAGGCTCCATTGCCGGCGGCGGGCGTTACGATGGGCTGGTGGAATCCATCGGAGGACCTTCCGTCGCAGGTATCGGTTTTGCCTGCGGCATGGAAAGGCTGGCGCTTTTGCTTGAAGCTCCTCAAGGGGAAAAACTTGATTTTTATATCGCCGCCCTTGATGATACGTGCAGGGAATATGCTTTTAAAGCTGCGCAGGAATTTCGGCGGGCAGAACTTCGCGGAGTAATGGGATTTGAATCAAGAAGCATAAAAAGCGCAATGCGCCAAGCTGATAAATCGGAAGCCCGTTTTGCCGTTTTGATCGGTTCTTCGGAATTGGAACAAAATAATCTTATGATAAAAAATATGGAAAACGGTTCTCAGGAGGCAGTGCCTTTTGAAAACGCGGTATCCTATATTAAAGAGGGAAAATAATGAGTCAGTCAGTTGAAAAACAAAATATGAATTTGCAAAAAGAACATGCGGTCTATATCAAACCTTTGGGTGATTGGAAACGCACGCACCATTGTGCTGAACTCACAGCGCAAAACGACGGGCAGGAAGTTTGCCTTATGGGGTGGGTGCAATATCGCCGTGACCATGGCGGGCTTATTTTCGTTGATTTGCGTGACCGTGAGGGGTTGACGCAAGTTGTGTTCAGTCCCGAAATTGCTCCGGAAGCGCATGCGGACGCCCATATTGTCCGCAGTGAATATGTTCTTGCCATAAAAGGCAAGGTTCGCCATCGCCCTGACGGAATGGTGAATGCCGGCATGAAAACCGGTGAAATCGAAGTTGTCGTTCTTGACTGGAAACTTTTGAATACAGCCAAAACTCCGCCTTTCCCGGTTGAAGACAGAACCGATGCCGGTGAAAATCTACGCTTGCAATGGCGTTATTTGGATATTCGCCGTCCGCGTATGACCCAAAATCTGCGTTTGCGTCACCGTATCACCAATGCAGCCCGTAATTATTTGGATGAATTGGGCTTTTTGGATGTCGAAACGCCTGTTTTGACAAAATCCACTCCGGAAGGCGCCCGCGATTTTCTTGTTCCGAGCCGGCTTAATCACGGAGAATTTTACGCTCTTCCCCAATCCCCGCAGCAATTTAAGCAAATGCTCATGATGAGCGGGCTTGACCGTTATTACCAAGTTGCGCGCTGTTTCCGTGATGAAGATTTGCGGGCGGACCGTCAGCCCGAATTTACGCAAATCGATATTGAAATGAGCTATGTT
>DONZ01000154.1:0-11740 GCA_003512875.1 Desulfovibrio sp.
GTTGTTATTCCGGCTTTGCACCTGCGGGACAATTTACAGCTCAGACCGGGGCAATATTCGCTTTTGATCAAAGGAAACCAAATCGCTACCGCGGAAATACTGATTGACCATTATTTGGCTATGGACCCCGGGAACGCCACAAAGAAAATCGACGGCATTGAAACCATGGAACCCGCGTTCAGCCTGCCGGCGCTTTGGATTACAGAAATGCAAAAAGAAGACGCAATGGTCGCAGGCTATACCGTTGTCGACCCGGCAACGGTCATAGCGACCCATATCACCGAAGTTTTCCGCCGCAACCTGTCGGAATTTCTCGGCAGGCAGGAAGTGCAGGCTTTGCTTGATACGCTTGCGAAAACCGCTCCCCGTGTCGTGGATGAACTGGTGCCCAATGTCCTGCAATTGGGACAGGTGCAAAAAGTCCTGCAAAATTTGGTGCGCGAAAATGTAAGTATCCGTGATATGCTGACTATTGTGGAAACGCTGGCGGATTACGGTCAAGCGAATAAGAACCCTGACACGCTGACGGAATTTGTGCGGGAACGCATGGCGAGAACGATTATCCGTCCTTATCTTGACGAAGAAAACGCACTCGTAATTATGACACTCGATCCTCAAGCGGACAGAACTATCCAAGAATCCGTTAGAACGACGGAGGGTGGAGCGTTTCTTGCATTGAATCCGGCTGTTGCGCAAAAATTTATTGCAAATATCAATCAAGTGGTGGATAATGCCGTGATGTTTTCAAGCCAACCTGTGCTTTTAACCTCGCCTATGATACGCCCGCACGTGGCGCAGCTCATTATGCGTTTTCTGCCCAATGTGCCTGTCCTCTCCCAAGTTGAAATTCCTGCTGACATCCGTTTGCATTCAGCAGGGACAGTAGGAATTGAATAATGCAAGTTAAGACCTATACCGGAAATAGTACGAAAGAAGTTCTCGACGCCATAAAAAACGAACTTGGCGGCGATGCCGTCATTCTTTCCAGCAGGGAGCGTCAAAAAGACGGCAGGCGTGTTTATGAGATAACTGCGGGAACGGAAAGGACGGAACAGAACGAGCTTAAAGAAAAGACGGGTTCTTCCGCGGTACCGAGCGGCTGGGACGACTGGCATAAGGAATGGAGCAAGCTTAAGGAGCATATCTATGCGCTCATGCAGCCCGCCCTGCAATTTGACAAGCTGACGCCCCACCAACGGGTCGCTTTGGAATATCTGCAGCGTGAAGGCGTTGAAGATGATGTTATCGTTGAATTTTACAATGTTTTATTGGCAAAAAAATCAGAGGAAGCTTCCATGCTCAAAGTTTTGGCTTCTTTTGTGCCGGTAAAAAGTTTTATGTTTGAAAACTATCCGCAGCGGCTGCATATTGTCACAGGTCCTTACGGCGTGGGGAAAACA
Organism: Desulfovibrio sp.; assembly: GCA_003512875.1. Lineage (GTDB taxonomy): Bacteria > Desulfobacterota > Desulfovibrionia > Desulfovibrionales > Desulfovibrionaceae > Taurinivorans > Taurinivorans muris. The sequence goes on from DONZ01000154.1 coordinate 1,401, forward strand.
AGCACGGTTCTGCGTCTTGCGCTGCTCAGAAAACAGCAAAATCCCCATCACCGCATCGCCTTTATCAATACGGACAGTTTGCGGGGCAATGGCAGGCTCGTATTGCGGCATTGGGCTGATTTGTCTGGTTTTCCTTACTTTGAAGCCCCTGATAAGGAGTCCATGTTTGCGGCTTTAAAAGCCTGCGGTGATGCGAATTGCATTTTTATTGACATGCAAGGGCTTGCCAAAAATGAAAAATTTGAGGGTAAATTGCGCATGCTCGGGATTGAATCCATGCAAGCCCATGTGCATATTGCGCTTTCACCTCATTATCAGTATTTAAAGGATATTTTAAAACGGTATAAAAGCGCTTTTCCGACAAGCGTCATTTGGACCAAGCTTGATGAAGCGGAACATTTTGCAGAGCTTGTCAATATTGCCGTTTGGACAGGAATGCCTATTTCCGCCTTATCTTTTGGCGCGGAATTGCAGGGAACATTAATACCCGCTGACGAAGCACAAATCTGGCGGCTGATTTTAAAGCATCAGCTGCCGAAGGGATAGTATGGATATAGATAATCAAGCAATGCCGAAAGTCATCACCGTTACGTCTGGCAAGGGCGGAGTCGGCAAAACAAATATTTCCGTTAATCTTGCCTGCTGTTTGGCGAAGCAGGGCAAACGCGTTATTCTTGTTGATGCGGATTTGGGGCTTGCGAATGTCGATGTCATTTTGGGTCTGACCCCTCAGTACAATATTTATGATTTGTTCAAAGGGAAAAATCTTTCTGAAATTTTATACGATACGCCTTACGGTTTTCAGATTTTGCCCGCCTCTTCCGGGGTGAGCGACATGATGACCCTTGAAACAGGGCAAAAATTGGAACTTTTGGAAGCGTTTGACGAATTTGACGAAACCATAGATTATTTGCTTGTCGATACCGGCGCCGGCATTCATGACAATGTTCTTTACTTCAACGTGGCGGCGCAGGAGCGGCTGGTCGTCCTCACTACTGAACCGACTTCCTTGACTGATGCGTATGCATTGATTAAAGTATTGAAGCAAAGGCATGGAGTGTCGACGTTTAAAGTTTTGATCAATGCTGCATCAAGCGAGTCAATGGCAAAAGAGATTTATTCGCGCCTTTATGCCGCATGCGACCATTTTCTTGAAGGTGTCAGCTTGGATTACTTAGGATTTGTTCCAAAAGACGCCGTCGTGCGTAAATCCATTATGGCGCAGGTTCCTTTTTGTATAGGCGAGCCGAATTCACAGGCGGCAAAAGCTTTGGAAAGGGTTGCAAATTTTGTGCAAAAATGGGATAGTCCGGAAACTGTTGACGGCAATATCAAGTTTTTTTGGAAAAAACTTCTCTTTAGGGGATAGGTATGACGCCTTGGTTAGATATGGAAAATGGAGAGAGGGTTTGGGACGACTTTTCCTCTATTGAAAAAGAAATGCTCATAAAGCATTATGCGCCGCAAATCCGGTATCTTGCATACAGGATGAAGGTGAAATTGCCTAAACATATTGACATATCCGAACTTATCAGTGCAGGTACTCTCGGGCTCATGGAGTCTTTGAAAAAATATCAGGCAGATTTGGGTATTCGCTTTGAAACGTATGCCGAAAGCAGAATCAGAGGGGCGATGCTTGATGAACTCAGACGTTTGGATTGGTTTTCGCGCGGGCTCAGGCAAAGGGTCCGGCAAATAGATGAAGCCATGTGGCAGCTGGAGCAAGATCTTGGCAGACAGCCGACTATTCAGGAAGTGCATGAAAAAACAGGACTTTCTGAAAGAGAAATTCACCAAGGCTTGGAAGCTTTGCAAAGCCAGCTTGCCATTCCGCTGGACAGTATTGAAGACACGCTTGCCAATGAAGCCGACAGAAACGGTGAACCTTTCCACGATACTGTATTCAATGAATTATCCGAAAAAATTGCATCGCTTATCGACCGATTGACAGATAAAGAAAAATTGGTACTATCTCTTTATTACACTGAGGAACTGAATATGAGGGAAGTTGCCGAAGTGTTAGGTGTGACAGAAGGCAGGGTGTCACAGCTTCATTCGCAAGCGATATTACGGCTGCGAAAGGAGTTTACCCATAATTTTGGTGAAGAGGATTTATTTTGATTAAATCTTATGAATTAAAAATTATTGCCGATGTGTTTTTTTATAGTCTAATAAATGAGGGAAATTATGCCATTTGATCCGAATATGCAAGTGCTTGTTGTTGATGATTTTTCCACAATGCGCCGTATTGTGAAAAACATTCTTCGTCAATTAGGTTTTAATAATATTGTTGAGGCTGACGACGGCACAACAGCTTGGGAAATTCTGCAAAAACAAAAAATCGACTTTATTGTTTCTGACTGGAATATGCCTCAAATGACAGGAATTGAACTTCTTAGAAAAGTTCGTGCTGACGAAAGAATCGGGCATTTACCATTTTTAATGGTCACGGCGGAAGCTCAGCAGGAAAACATTTTGGAAGCCGCCCAAGCGAAAGTTTCCAATTATATTGTAAAGCCTTTTACTGCGGATACGCTTAAAAAGAAAATCGATAAAATCTTCCCGTAATAAAAGAGGATAATCGTGAGCCAAACTCAAGAAAAAGTCACGCAAAAAATTGAAAGCGCCAGTGACGAGAATTTGCCAGTTTCTGCCGAACCGAATGCTCCGGCAGAAAAAGGAAAGGAATTTCTTGACTTAGCAAAGAATAAAGTTGAGTTGGATCTTGAAGATGCTCCTTTTTTAAACGAAGAACCGGAAGAGCAGGAACAAGTTGCCGAGGAAAAAGCAGAACAAGCCGCTGAGAGCAAAAGCGATAAACAGCAAGAGGAAGTAAAACCCAAAAGCAAGAAAAAGCTTTTTCTCATCGGAGGCGGGGTTGCCGTTCTTTTGCTTGCGGTTATCGGTTTTTTCGTGTATGATATGCTTTTTACGGAAGAGCCTATTCTGCAAAACGTAATTGTCATTTCAAGTCCGGAGGTCCGCACGCCTCCGAAAGTCCATGAATTTAAACTCGACCCTTTTGTTGTGCAATGCGTCGACAGTTCGGGAAAAATTCATTTTCTAAAGGGAAGTTTCATTTTAAGCACGGGAAATTTTGAAGTGTTTCATGAAATTTCCAATAATCAAAAAGTGTTGCGTGACGCTATTTATTATTATCTGGAAATTCAGGATCCGGAGATTTTATTGAATTCCATTAACCATCAGCAAATTAAAAAAGGATTGTTGGATACTGTCAATAAGTATATCATGAATGGCAGTGTTGATGATTTGTTCATAGATAGTCTTTTGGTTTTTTAATATTTTTAAGGAGGGTATATGAGTAATACGATAATCCCGCTCCTTAATGCGCAGCAGCAAGGAATGTCCACGACAATAACCAATATTGCCACGCGGCAAGAGGTTTTTGCCCAAGTTGCGCAATATGTCGCTGCCGAAGTTGTTGCGGAAGAGAATAAAAAATTGGATAAGGCTGCTGACGACCCGGAAGCGTCCCTGGTTAACCGTGACGGCGGAGGGCAAAACGAACCTCAGGAAAATTTTCAGCAGCGCCATGAAAAGGAAGAAGATGTCGAAACAAGCCCTTCCTATCATAATCCTTTAGCAGGCAAGCTCTTTAACGCAAAGGTATAGAGAAACAAATGAATTTGCTTATTTTAGCCGCAATCACCATTGCCGAATTATTCCTTATCGTTCTTGTATTGTTTTTTTTCAGAAGGCTGCGCAAGTCCGAACAAGTGATGCTCGCTATGCAGAACAATCAGGATGAACTTATGGAGCGGATGGTGCGCAATGCTAATTTGGAGCAGGAGCTTGTGGCTACTTTCATGCAGCGTCAGGCGGAACTTGAACGTCTTAACGTCGCTATGGAAGAGCGTATTTTCATGCTTAAAAAATTGCTTAAACAAGCGGAAGAAATAAGCCATTCACCGTATCTGCTCCGTGAAGTGATCATGAATTCACGGAAAAAAGGCATGAATACCGATATGATCGCCCATAAAACAGGGCTTGCGAAAGATGAGATTGAATTGATTTTGAAAAAAGAAAATTTACTTTAATTCTTGAATATTGACACATAGCAAAGCTTTTTGTATTTTAAAAAAAAGTGCAAAGGCTTATGAATGAATACGTACCGCCCCAAAAAAACTCTTGTTACCTGCCACAGAAATGCCGATTTTGACGCATTGTGTTCCTTATTCAGCATGTCTTTTTTTTATCCGGATGCTCAAATCGTCTATCCAGGCTCACAGGAAAAAATCGTACAAGCTTTTGTGCATGAAGTCATCGACCCTCTTTTTAATTATGTCAACCCCAAGGATATCGATTTTGAAGGCATAGAACGGCTTGTTGTTGTGGATACTTCCCATACGAGCCGTTTGACGCATATTCAGCCTCTTTTGGATAGGGCGGGTTTTAAGCATGATGTTGAAGAAGAACAGGAAAATCAAGAGTTAGAAGTCATTATTTACGACCATCACCCTCAAACCAATATCAAGGCAAGCGGGGGAAGAATTGAAATCGTCGGCTCGACGTGTACGCTTATTTGCGAAGAGCTGCAGCGAAATAACAGGAATATTCACGATGAGGCTTTGTGTTTGCTCGGACTTGGTCTTTATTCCGATACCGGCGCTTTCACATATAATTCTGTCACCACGAGGGAGGCACAGGCTTTGTCATGGCTTTTGACACAGGGTTTCGAGCCTGATTTTGTCACTGCCTATGTCAATAAGCAAATCAATAAGGAACAGCTTTTCGCTTTGAACGATTTGGTGGAATCTGCGCAGTTTTATGATGTCGCAGGCATTAAATTCATTCTTGCAAGCTCGAAATTTGAAGAATGCTTGTATGATATCGCTTCGCTGACCCCTTTGTTTTTAGAAATATATCCTTGTGACGTTCTTTTCATGGTCGCCGCCATGGACGGCAAAGTGCAGGTTGTTGCACGCAGCAAAGATTATTCCGTTGATGTGGGGCAAATCATGGCTCTGCTTGGCGGCGGCGGGCATGCTTACGCGGCGGCGGCTACCGTGAAAGACAAGAGTATGCATGAAGTTTTGACGTTCATTGAAAGCCAGATCACGTTATTTTCCCATAAAGACAAGACTGTCCGGCGCCTTATGTCCGCTCCCGTAATGGGGGTCGATGAAAACGACTGTATCGAGCATGCCGCGGATTTGATGACGCGCTACGGCTTTAAGGCTGTGCCTATTTGGAATGAGCAGACGAAACGCTGTGCGGGTATTTTGGATTATCAAACATCTGCGAAAGCTGTGAAGCATGGGCTCGGAAAATATTCCGTAACCCAATTCATGAACAGGAATATCCGTTGTGCTACGCTTGAAACGGATTTGCAGACACTTCTCGACATTATCATTGAAGACAAGCAACGCCTTGTGCCTATTGTGGATTGTACGCCTTTGAACGAGGAAGAGGAAATTGCGGAAGAAACGCTCAGGGATTTGTCTGTTATCGGGGTTGTAACCAGAACGGACCTTGTTACTTTGTTTTTAGATGAACAAAATACTTCCGCGACCAAGAAAAAAGCACATCGTCTTGCAAAGCGGAACGTGCAGAGAATTTTAAGATTGCGTACGCCGAAAGAATGCGTGAAAGCCCTTGAAATAGTCGGGCAATTGGCTGATGAGATGGGAGTTTCCGTTTATGTGGTCGGGGGCTTTGTGCGTGACCTCATCATGGACAGGGAAAAATGGCGCTGGCCCAATATGGATATTGATCTTGTGGTTGAAGGGGATGGCATTGTATTCGCCCATTATTTGGCGGAACTTTTGGGCGGGCGCGTTCGTGAACATAAGGAATTTATGACGGCTATCGTACTTTTTCCGTCCAGCAGGCTGCTGGATAAAAACGATTTTCAGTTTGACCATGAGGAGCAGGAGCTGCGTATCGACGTTGCGACAGCACGTTTGGAATATTATCAAAGTCCTGCCGTGCTTCCCACGGTTGAACTTTCTTCTATCCGAATGGATTTGACACGGCGCGATTTTACTATCAACGCCATGGCTATAAAGCTGAATACCTCAAGCTTCGGGGAACTTGAAGATTATTTTGACGGACAAGGCGATATCAAACAAAAAACCATTCGTATCCTGCATGCTCTCAGTTTTGTTGATGACCCCACAAGGGCTTTGCGGGCAATTCGTTTCGAGCAGCGGTATGATTTTAAAATTTCCATGCAATGTGAACGGCTTATCAGAAATGCTGTTGCCCTGCAATTAATTCAAAAATTAGACGGCAAGCGTATTTTGGCAGAACTTGAAATCACTTTGCAAGAAGAAAGTGTGCTTGAATGCATTTTGCGCATGCAGGATTTTAATTTGTTGGAAGAAATCCATTCCAGTTTAAGCTTATCCCACGCTAATGATGTTGATTTTGTGACAGAAGCGTACAGGGTGCTTGATTGGTATGATATGCTCTATCTTACTGAAAAAATAGATAATCTTTTATTCTTTTTACTCGTGATGAGCAAAGGGGTTTCCACCGGCGAGTTTAAAGGGCTTCTTGAACGGTTGTGCCTTTCTTCGGTGCAGGTTGAGAAATATTTGTTTATCCGCTCCCAGCTTATCGGTGTTCAGCCGAAAGTTGAAGCATGGTTTGAAAAGAAACGCCCCATGAGTTCTTTACATCTTCTGTTAAAAAATGTTGCAATGGAAGCTATTTTATATATGGTTGTCCGTTTGGAAAAAGAACACGGGGAAGAATTGAAGCGGCAGCTTTCTTATTATATTTATCAGGTCCGTCATGAAAAAATAGATATTACCGGCAATGATATTTTACGGCTTGGCGTTGAACAAGGGGCAAAGGTCGGCGAAATTTTGCAAAAAGTTCTCTTGGCTAAAATTGACGGCATTATTGCGGGGTATGACGAGGAAATTGTTTACGCCGAAGGGCTTATCAATAAGATTATCATATGATGCAGGAAACGGGGAGGTGTTATCATGGAGGGCAATAAGGAATTGTATTATGAGTATCAAAAAAATTATCATAAAAAGATAAGAGAAATAAAGCAGCGTGTTGCAAACGGTCAGAAAATCAGGGTGGGGTTTTTGGTATGCGCCCTTCCTTCTTTTGCGGCTTTGCCAATGTATCGGGCAATGCAGAAAGAGGAGCTTTTTGAAACCAAAATAGTGATGATTCCCAGTGTGTACAATATCAGAAATGCTTCCGACATCCATTTGGAAGCGGAGAATGTGTTCGGCAAAGAACAGGTGATGACAAGCTATGTTGATGAAAACAGCTTTAGAAGTTTTGACGGCAATTTCGATATTATTTTTTTTTCCAATCCTTATGATAAGATTGTCCTTCCTATTCATTCAATCGAGCATTTTGCAAAATTGGGCGTTTTAACCGTTTATATCGGATACGGATATTTAACTTCCAATCACAAGCTTGATTTTTTTAGAAAAGGGCATGAAATGAGCTGCTTGTGGAAATATTATCTCGACAGTAATGCCGGTTATGCGGAATATGCCGCCCATTCTCCTTTGAAAGGAAGAAACGCCAAGTTTTTAGGCTATGCCAAGATGGACAGTTTTATTCCTTTGCCTGTTGCGCCGAAAGGAAAAAAACGTATTATCATCACAGCCCATCACAGCATGCAGATTTCTGCAGAGTCTATCGGAATACAGTATTCCTGTTTTTTGCGTTATTATGATTTTTATTTGCGTCTTGCCAAAATGTATCCCGGTGTCGAGTTTGTTTTTCGTCCTCATCCGCTTTGGGAAACTGTTTTGCATGAATTTTGGCCGCAGGGTATGATTGATGAATATTACCGAAAAATCGAAGAATTGCCTAATATGTTTTTGCATACCGATTCAAATTATTTTGATTTGTTCCAAGCTTCTCATGCCATGATAAACGATTGCGGATCCTATAATGCGGAATACATGTTCACGGGCAAGCCTCTTTGCATGCTTTCCAAAGGGGATGTGAAGGATAAGGAAAATTATAATGAATATTTTGCGTTGCAATGCATAAAACATCATTATAAGGCCTATTCCGAACTTGATATTATTGCTTTTATCGAAGAAATTGTTTTAAAAGAAAATGATTTTATGAAAAATGACCGTATGGCGTTTTGGGATAGGGAAATAAAAGGGAATTGGCCGCATTCGTCGCAATATGTTCTTGAGGATTTAAAAGCGTCGGTTTTAGGATAGCACATGGTTAAATTTATTTTTGATTTAGACGGGACATTAACTAAAAAAGAAACATTGCCGATTATTTCCGATTACTTTTCTTTACAGGAAAAAATTGCGGAATTGACCACGCAGACGGTGCAAGGCAACATTCCTTTTGTGGAATCTTTTATTCGACGTGTTTCAATACTTGGGAAATGTCCTGTTTCGGAAGTTTCTGAATTGCTTGCAAAGGTGGAATTGCATGAAAACGTGCATTCTTTCATTTCAGCCAATCCGGAACATTGCGTTATTGCAACAGGAAACCTGCTGTGTTGGGTTGATAAGACAATTCGGAAAATCGGCTGCAAGGCTTATTGCTCGGAAGCATCGGTTGAAAATGATACTGTGACGAAAATCATCTTTATTTTAAGAAAAGAAGCTGTTGTCGATTATTATAAAAAGCAAGGTGATTTTGTTGTATTCATCGGTGATGGCAACAATGATATGGAAGCTATGCGTTTGGCGGATGTTTCCATTGCGACGGGACTGATTCATGCTCCTGCAAACAGCGTGCTCGCTGTTGCGGATTATGCGGTATACAACGAGGAGGCTTTATGCCGTTTGCTCAATCAGTTATTATAAGCTGTGCGGGAATAGGGTCCAGGCTTGGTCTTGCAACGACCAAAGCCCTTATCAATATCAACGGGAAAAGCCTTATCCGTTGGCAGCTGGAACAGTTTAATGATGTGGAAGACGTACGTGTCGTTGTCGGTTTTCAAGCCCAAGATGTGATTGATGAAGTTCTTGCTTATAGAAAAGATGTTGTTTTTGTATATAATCATTCGTATTTCGAAACAAAAACAGGAGCCAGCTATTATTTGGGAGCGAGGCATGGCGCGGAATACGCTTTTGAATACGACGGCGATTTGCTTGTTCATCCCGATGACTTAAAAATGTTGCTCAATCTTGACGGGGAATGGATAGCGTATTCAGATAAAATGTCAGATGACGCTGTTTATGTTAAAGTTAATCCGCAAGGCGAGGTTGTTTCTTTCTCAAGAGAACAGGGGGATTTTGAATGGACCGGGCCCTGTTGCATCAAAAAACAAAAATTGCGGTATCATTCCGGAAATGTTTTTAATCAGTTGGAACCGTATTTGCCCATGAAAGGCGTTAAAATCAGGGCTTGTGATATTGATACCTTTGAAGATTACCAAAGAGCCGTGGTTTGGGTACAAAAAAATTTATAGTTTCGATTTTGGAGATCAATATGAATGGGAATGCATTGGATTTTTTTCATACTTTGGCTAAAAAAGACGGGATTGAACCTGATGTTGTAAAATTTTCAAAGAGCAATGATTTTTCTGCATTCGATATGGATTTTGTTAAGCCATATCTCGGTTGTTCTGTCGACTGGTTGGATGTGGGGGCGGGTACCGGTTTGCTTATCAACGGGTTACATCAAAAGGTTAGAAACGTCGTTGCCATAGAGCCTGTTGAAGAATTTTCAAATTTTATTGTCAAAGCTGAAAATGTGAGCGTTATTAATGAAACCCACAGTGGGTACATAGAAAAATATGCGGATATGCCCTTTGAACTTATCACTTGTTTCGGGTTTATTCAATATTTAAACACTCAAGAAGCGCTTGATTTTTATAAGAAGTTTTATCCGCTTTTAAAAGAGAACGGAAAATTTATCGTTAAAAATCAATTCGGCGTCCAAGGTGATGTTGTTGTCGATACTTTTTCCGAAGCGCTGCAATCTGTCTATTATTCCGAATACAGAACGCTGGAGCATGAGAAAAAGCTGATGGCGGAAGCAGGTTTTAAAAATTTTGAAGTTGTGGATATTTATCCGCCTGAATGCAGTAAATGGGATAATACGCATTATTTTGCAATAGTTGCAGAAAAATGACTTGCATGGTGAAATTTGTTAACGGCATATCATAAAGAGATTGAATACCGAGCCTGAAAGAATTACTGTTTTAATCTGGGAGCGAGTGTCTTGTTCGGCAGAGAAGAGTGGAAAAAATATTGCTGAAATGATTGCAGCACTGCATGATGCTGTGCATGAATGGTGTAGAATAGACGGGCAATTTGAAAATCTTTTCAAGAAAAACCTTGACTTTTCGTCTGAATTATATATTGTATTTGCTTGCGTGGAACCTTAGCTCAGTTGGTAGAGCTACCGGCTCATAACCG
>DONZ01000154.1:12058-12424 GCA_003512875.1 Desulfovibrio sp.
ACCGGCTCATAACCGGTTGGTCGCAAGTTCAACCCTTGCAGGTTCCACCACATATTTCAAGGACTTATGGCGTTTTGTTCATAAGTCCTCTTTTTTTAATTTTTCCTACAAATGACCAAATTTTACTTAATCAAAATTTTTTCATCTTTTTATGAGAATATGCAGTTTCCATCCAAGATTATAATAAATTAACTATATAATAGCTTAAAATCATTTCTATAAAATTTGAGTGTTTTCTAAAAAAAGTGATTTTTGGTAGGAACAATTGTAGGGTCTTGACCATTATCTTTTTCGAGATTATGGTTAATAATAATGAAATTCAATAGATTAAGTAACTATAAAATAAAAAAATTATTAACTGTTTTT
>DONZ01000068.1 GCA_003512875.1 Desulfovibrio sp.
TGTTTTGCCTCTTATTTGTTATGAAGCGATTTTTCCGGAGCTTACGTGGAAGCGTTTGCAGGGAAATTCCGCCCATGTTTTGCTGAATGTCAGCAATGACGCGTGGTATGACAAAACTTCCGCTCCTTACCAGCATTTGTATTCGGCAGTCATGCGTTCCGTGGAAAGCGGTTTGCCCATGATACGCGCAAGCAATACGGGAATTAGCGCATTTATCGATAAATACGGACAAATTCAAATGCAGACGGAACTTTTCACTGATGAAAGCCTGACCATGCCCCTTGCTGTCCGAACCTATGAACCGACTGTTTTTATCGGGCTTGCCCCTTATTTGCCTTATATAGGAATTGTCCTTTTCGGCTTTCTGCAAATGTTCGGCGTGCTGCGGCACCGGCTGGAAACACCGCATGGCGGCAAAGACCGCGCAGGAACGGATTAAGCGCCAAATAAAAACTCCCCGCAAAGGGGGAGCTGCAAAGAGAGGGTTGTAAAAAAAAGAGTGTAAAGAGAGGTTGTTTTTTTAGGATTGATTGCTGTTTGTCATGATTAAAACATGTTATGCATAAATTTCTTTTTTCAGCCAGTCTTTGATTTTTTCGGAAGGAGAATACAAACCTTTTAAGCCCTCGTGTTCTTTTTTAAATTCTTCTTCCAAATTCTTAGGCAAATCAAGAACGAGCAGATCGACGGCCTGTTCGGAGTTGCGGCGGACAAGGCGCAACGTGGGTTTTTCTTCCCAATTGTCCACGACGAAATAGGTTGCGAAATCATCTTTTGAACGGACCGGTGCGTGCTCCGCATGCCAATTGTTGTTTCCCCATTCCAAATAGAGGGTTACGGCGTCTTCCGGCGCGAGATTCCAATCTATGTTGAGAGAAGCCGCATCTTTCAATGTTTTTATTTCTAAAGCCATATAAGCTCCTTTTTATTCCGGTATGATTTATATATAAAACATCATGGGGTACTTGTCAAGAATTATTCCTGATAAGAGTAGAAAGGGAGATTTTCGGTGAAAGCGGTAAGATGAACGGAAAGAGAACTGGGAAAATCAAATCATATAGGAAGCGACCACTTCCTGGCAAATGTCCCATGCCTTATTCACAACAGCCATATGTTCTTCACGGCTGACATTGACCAATGTGTCGTTGACTTCTTTACTGATAACAAGTTCAATGCCGCCGGGCAGATAAAGAAAATGCAGTTTTGCGTCGAATATTTTGCAGAGTTCTGTCTGCAAGTGTCGGAGCATAGGGGTTTCCTGACCCCGGATACAGAAATTCGTCCAAAGTTCCCTCGCAACACGGGCGATGACAAAGGCTTTGCGCGCTTGGGGGTCTTTGAGTTCTTCTTTGGATAAGAGCCGTCTTGTTTGCTTGTGATAAATCATTGTGCGGGTTTCCACCAATTGTTTTTCATATTGGTGTATGCTGCTTTTTGTCTGATATTGCGGCAAACCTTGCAGCAAAGCCCGGACACTGGCTTTTTGCACTTGCTGTAAACTGTTTTTGTCTAAGATGTTAGACATGCTCTTATCCTTTTAATGATACTCATTTTCTCTTTTCGGATATTTTTTTAAGGACTTTAGGTTTTTTCATAAAAAAATGGAATTTTTTATTCTGTTCAAAGTTGATATTATATGCTATCAAAGCATATGGCTATAATGCGTGGAGGAATATATGGGATTTTTTTCTGCAGTCAAAAAGTTATTCGGCTCCGAAACGGCAAAAGAGAATACGCAGGAAGTTTTTCTTGAAAGCGCAAGCGCGGAAGAGCTGGAACAGTTCACTATTCAATTAAGACAGTGTGAGCCGAAGCTTTCCGCATGGCTGCAAGTCATTCTGGAAGGCGTGGATAAGGCGGACGATGTTTTATGGGCGAGACTCGGAATTTTGCTGAACGCCCTTGAAACCCCGGAAGAGGAAGCAAAACGGTTCATCGGTGATTTTCGTGCCTGGACGAAAAAAATGGATTATCGGCAAGTTGCCGATTTTCGTTCGGAATTGCAGTACCGTTTGGCGCTCGCCCTTGATATGGAAGACGAAGAAAGCGAAAAGGACCTTGTTTTTGCAAAATTGCAAAGCGGGCTGGAAAAAACGAGAAATCAGCTTGGTAAGGGGCTGCAAGCCGTTATCGCCGGGCACGGTAAAGCGGGCGAAGCCTTTTTCGAGGACTTGGAAGAACTTTTCATCATGTCGGACATCGGGGCGGAATTGTCTTTGCAGCTGGTTGAAAAATTACGCCGTCACGCCAAGCAGAACAATATTGAGGGCACAAAAGAGCTGCTGCCTTTTTTGCAGAAAGAAGTGCGTGAACTTTTTAAAACGCCGCGGCGCATCAGCGCTGTCAATCTGCCTGAAGTGGTGCTTTTGGTAGGGGTGAACGGCGTCGGGAAAACGACGACTATCGCCAAACTCGCTTACAGAGCCAAAATGCAGGGAAAGAAAATCCTCATTGCAGGGGCTGATACGTTCAGAGCCGCCGCCGTGGAACAGTTGGAAGAATGGGCGAAGCGTATCGGCGTTGATTTTTATTCAAAAGGAAGCGGCGCCGATCCCGCAGCTGTCGCTTATGAAGCTATGGATAAGGCTTTGGCGGGGAATTATGATTTGGTTTTCATCGATACGGCAGGCAGGCTGCATAATAAGAGCAATTTAATGGACGAATTGCAAAAAATTAAAAATGTGCTTGGCAAAAAGCATGAGGGCGCGCCCCACAGAAGCATTCTTGTCATTGACGCGACCACAGGGCAAAACGCCATTCAGCAGACAAAAGTATTTAAAGAAATCGGCGGAGTGACGGAAATCATTTTGACCAAGCTTGACGGAACCGCCAAAGGCGGTGTCGCCATGGCTGTCGCCCACGCTTTTGAAGTTCCGATAACCTATGTGGGGCTTGGGGAAAAAATGGAAGATTTGCGTCCTTTCGATTGTGATGATTTCGCAAAAGCTTTGCTCGGCGATATTGCGGAATAATCACCGCGGCAGTTCGTTCTTTTTTAGGTAAGAAGCGGGAAGACAGGGGGAATTATGCAAAAGACATTTACGATAAAAACCTTGGGGCAGTGCGGTTTTGACAATCCGAGAAAGCATGGCGCCATCAGCGACGAATACATTCCTGTTTATGTTTCCGAAGAATTTATGAAAGCGTGCGGTAATGCGTTGGAAAATGACGCAGCCACATTATATTTTCAGGAAGCAGGTCCGAGAGAAAAAATTTTCTTTGAACCGGAAAAAACAAAGGTCGCCATTGTGACATGCGGCGGCTTGTGCCCGGGGCTCAACGATGTGATCCGTTCCATTGTCATGGAATTATGGCATGGATACGGCGTGCGGGACATTATCGGCATTCCTTACGGCTTGGAGGGGTTTATCCCTAAAAAATACGGACATAAGCTTATTGAGCTGACCCCTGATGTTGTTTCAACAATTTATATGTTGGGCGGAACAATTTTAGGTTCTTCACGCGGAGCGCAGAATTTTGACGAAATAGCGGATTTTTTGAATGAGAAAGGGATTAATTTGCTTTTCGTGCTTGGCGGCGACGGTACCATGAAAGCCGCAAAGGCTATTTCAACAGCGGTGAAAGAGCATGGTTTGACCCTGTCGGTTATCGGTATTCCTAAAACTATCGATAATGACATCAATTTTGTGGAGCAGTCTTTCGGGTTCGCCACCGCTGTTGACGAGGCGACAAAAGCCATTGCGGCGGCGCATACCGAAGCTGTCGGCATGAATAACGGCATAGGAATTGTCAAGCTTATGGGACGCGAGTCGGGCTTTATCGCCGCCCATGCCGCTGTTTCTTTAAGTTTGGTGAATTTTGTGCTTATTCCTGAAGTGCGCTTCGCATTGCACGGGGAAGGAGGGCTTTTGCCCGCTTTGGAAGAAAGGCTTGCCAAACGGCATCATGCTGTCATCGTGGTCGCAGAGGGGGCGGGGCAATACCTCATGCAGGAAACCGGGCAGAAAGACAGTTCCGGAAATATTATTTTACAGGATATCGGCGGTTATTTGCAAAAAGAGATAAAAGCGTATTTCAGGGAAAAAGATTTTCCCGTGGTAATAAAATATATCGACCCCAGCTATATGGTGCGTGCTGTGCCCGCCAATGCCCATGACAGGGTTTATTGCGGTTTTTTGGGACGGCTTGCGGTTGACGCAGGCATGAGCGGCAAGACGGAAATGGTGGTGTCAAAACTTATGGGACGTTTTGTGCATTTGCCTTTTGAACTGGTGACCAAGCAGCGCAGGAAACTGGATATTGCTTCGCATTACTGGCATTCTGTTTTGGCTGCGACAGGGCAGGGGCATTTAAAAGGCATGTTATGATTGAATATCCATTAACAAAAATGAATGCGTCAGCAGGTTCCGGAAAAACCTATGCTTTGACCAATCAATTTGTGGATTTGCTTTTTGCAAGCGATCTTGCTCCCTGTGAAAGCTGTAAGCCCGCAGCAAATAAGAAAAAATATAATTTTTCCGAATTGCTGGCGATTACGTTTACCAATCTTGCAGCCAACCAGATGAAAGAAAAAGTAATTCAAATTTTAAAGCAGTATGCGTTTAAAGAAATACCATGCGCAAGCGAAGAGGAAAAAGAAGAAAAATCAAAACAAGCCCATGCCATGCTTGAAAGTATTTTCCGGCAATACGGGGCGTTGAATATTCGGACCATCGACAGTTTGCTCAATCAGATTTTAGGGCTTTTCGCTTTGGAACTCGGATATTCCCCTCATTTTAAAGCAAGTTTCGGTTCCAGGGACTGCATTGACGAACTCTATGCCCGTCTTGCCGAAGAAAGCCTTGCGAACGAAGAAAGCATGGAAAGCGGAACAATCAATTATGCGCCTGTTTTTCACGAACTTTGCAAAAACGTGTTTGACTCCGATAACTATGACACGTTTTTTGCCAAACCATCTGTGAAAGAACGGCTTATTAAACTTATCGAATATTCGATTACGCACAATCATTATTTTGTTTTTGATGAAATACGGGAAGCGGAACAAAATTATGCTTTTTTCCGGCAAGAAAAGGAAAAATGCGCAACTATCATCAAATCGAATTTGGAAAGTCTGCAAAACCTGATAGAGAGCGATGGTATCGCCGTGAACGCATTTTTTAAAAAAGCGCTGAAGAATGCGTTTGACGGTGATTTTTCTTCGGCTACCCTGAAAAAAGAAAATTTCAGCCAAGTTCTTTTAAAAGGAAATAAAGCGGATACAGATGAGGCTTCTTATCTGTATGAGGAATTGAAAAAAAATATTGCGAAAGCCGGTGAAGCACAGTTTTTGTCGGATAGTTTCCGTTTAAATCTTCCTTTGATGAAACTCAGCCGTGTCATCAATCTTGCCTTGACTCTTTACGAACAAGAAGAACAACGTGTCAATACGCAAAAAATGCCCCATATCATCGCATGGCTTCTCGGCAAGGAAGAATGCGGTCTGCAAAGCGATTTTCTGGTGCAGAAAAAAGAGGAAGAGCAGCTTGTTTCCGCCGCTTTTTGCCGTTTGGGAACAAGGCTCAAACATATTTTATACGATGAGTTTCAAGACACAAGCAAGGCGCAATGGAAAGCGTTGAAAGATTTGTCGGCTGAAGCTCTCGCAAACGGCGGTTCCGTTCTTTTTGTGGGTGATGTGAAGCAGGCTATTTACGGCTGGCGGGGGGGAGATTCTTCTCTTTTTCATAATGCGCCGAAAGAATTGATTCCTTACGCCGGTAAGCTGAATGAGGGAAATTTAGCCTATAATTGGCGGAGTGCGGGAAATATCATTCAATGGAACAATGTTTTTTTTAAAAGCCTGTTGGATTTGGATAAAGGCAATGCATTGGAATTGCTTTTGCCAAATTCCGCGAAAGAGGGGAGTTCGGAAACGCTTTTTGCCGAAATGAAAGAAAGTTTAAAAGCCGATTATGAATTTATTGAACAAAAAATTCCGGAGAGCCGCAGAGAAAAGACCGAGGGAGAGGGACTTGTCGAGGTTCATTTTTTGCCGGGAGAAGATTATTTTGATATTGCGGCGCTTGCCCTGCTTCCGGAAATGGTGCGGAATTTATATGAAAAACATAAGGAATACGGCAAAATCGCAATCTTGACAGTGAAAAACGAACAAGCTTCCCGGGTTTCGCAGGTTCTTTTGAGTCACGGCATTCCCGTTGTCAGCCAAGGCAGTTTGGGCTTGAAAGAAC
>DONZ01000010.1:0-149 GCA_003512875.1 Desulfovibrio sp.
TGCGGCGTCGCGGAGGCTTCTCTCATGGTCGTAAAGCCGCGCTTTCAAAATCCGCATGGCAGATTCCTTATTGCTGTGCTGTGACTTCTCGTTTTGACACTGCGCAACGATACCCGTAGGAATATGCGTGATACGGACGGCGGATTCCG
>DONZ01000010.1:455-3334 GCA_003512875.1 Desulfovibrio sp.
GTTATTCCCTTTGGCAGTGATACGGACGGCGGATTCCGTTTTGTTGACGTGCTGCCCGCCCGCTCCGGACGCTCTGTACACATCAATACGCAAATCCTCTTCTTTTATCACGATATTGATGTCTTCACCGGCATCGGGCAAGACATCGACGGAAGCGAAAGAAGTATGCCTCCGTCCCGAACTGTCAAAAGGAGAAATGCGGATCAGTCTGTGTATGCCTTTCTCACCTTTCAAAAATCCATAGGCATTCAAACCCTGTACGCGGAACGTTATGCTTTTTGTACCCGCTTCTTCCCCTGCCAAATAGTCCAATATCTCCACCTTGTATTGTTTTAAATCAGCAAAGCGGAAATACATGCGCTCAAGCATGGCTGCCCAATCTTGGGCTTCCGTTCCGCCAGCTCCCGGGTGGATATCGACAATGGCGTCCATATGGTCCGTTTCATCGGCAAGCAAAATCGCCATTTCCATTTTTTCCAGAAAGGCATGCAAATATTCCGCCTGCTCATTCAAAGAAGAAAGGGCTTCTTCTTCCCCCTCGTCGGCGAAAACGAGCCATTCCTGCATATCCGTATACGCCTGTTCCAACTTCTTATATTCGCCGATTTCCTCTTCCAAACAGCGTTTTTCTTTTAATAAAGGAGTTATTTTGGCTTGGTCGTTCCATGCGTCCGGCGCTGAAATCTGAGCTTCGATGATCTTGACACGTTCTTCCTTGCGCGCAAGGTCAAAGCCTCCTCCAAAGCGTTTGATATTGTTCCGCAAGATTTTGACACCATGTTTTCAATTCTGCCAGCTGCAACATATTTTTTCCTTTTTCTGCATATTAATACAGTGGGATGATAGGCAGTTAATAGCAGTTTGGCAATAAAAATTTTCATAAAAAACCCCGCTTATCCGATTTGACAATCCGATAAACGGGGAATATCCGTTTTTGATATTTTTAACCGCAGCGGGCGGACAGCGGTTCATCCGCCAGCATGACGCCGATAACGGTCGAGTCCACAGCCCCCATGCCTTGGGTGCAGATATACCCGACATTTTGAATGGTTGTTTCAGGACAAACCCCGACTATGCCTTGGTTCTTATGGATAAAAACATTCTTTTTGGCAAGCAGGGCGCACATCACCGCCTCTCCCGCGGCTGTCGCCAATTTAAACGCACAGCCGCCTTTGGCGCCGTCGCAAAGCATACCTGCAAGCGTTCCGCTCATGGAATTGATAACGCCTGCGATTTGATTGTCATCGCAATCCAGCAGCCATGCAATGGAAACTGCCGCGCCGATGCCTGCCGCAATGGCGCAGCCGCAGACTGGGGACAAAGGTCCTGAAAACTCCTTGATCGCGATAGTGACCAAATGACTGAGCGCCAAAGCCCGAATAAGTTTTTCTTCATCGTATTTTTTTTCCTGACAAACGATATACGGCGGAATGATTGCGGTAATCCCGTGATTGCCGCTTCCCGCACTGGACATCACCGGCATTTTCAATCCCGCCATGCGCGCATCGGCGGCCGCGGCGGCAAACATGCGCACGGTATTGACAATATTATTCTCAATACTGCCTTCTTCCATAAGTTCTTTAATAGCATTTCCCAGCGCAAGCCCGGTTTTTTTCTCCAAACCCACTTTGGCCATGCGGTAATTCATTGGAACCCCGGCAATCAGGAATGCGATGTCTTCAAGAGGAAGTTCTTCGACTTCCCTGCGCAGATCCTGCATAGTCATATTGCGGAGCAAGGGGACATGTTCGTTTTTGGGTTCCTGTGCGTTTTGCTGTTCTTCTAACTTATAAACACACGTTCCGTCGCATTCGACATAAACGATATTGGTATGCGTATCGCGGATAACCGCTTTTGCGGAATTGTCGGCATCAATAGTCGCTTCAATGAAAAAATTCCCTTCACCGTCGCACACTTCGATGAAAATTATTTTTTTATCCATAAGCGCATGGGCTTCTTGAACGGCTTTTTCATCGACATCAGAAAAAACTTCCAGTCCCATTTCCCATTTTCCGCAGACAAGCGCCAAGGCGACAGCGAAATCAATACCCGATTCCGTCGTTCCGGGAATACCGACCCCGCGGGCGTTTTTAAAAATATTCCCGCTCATGCGGACAAAAACTTTTTTCAATTCCCCGCGGATTTCCAAATTCGCTCTGGCGACAGCCAATGCGATGGCGGCAGGTTCCGTACAGCCCAATGCCGGTTTCACCATACGTTTCAATAAGGCGATAAGAGAGTCTTTATGCATGACAAAACCCTATTTATTGTTTTTTAGATATTGTTTGATCGGTTCCGCAAAAAAATCATTGTATTGCTTCAATACGTCACCAAATTCCTTGGAAGGCAAATAATTGTAACTTATGAACACATTATCCAGTTTTTCGCGCACTTCCGGGTCTTCCAATGCTTCTTTGAACAAATTTTGCAGAATTTCCACCCGCTCCGCAGGTATGTTTTTAGGTCCGACAATGCCGTAAACGGAATCGAATACCAAGTTTTCATCGTATAATTCCGCAAAGGTGGGAACATCCGGAAGTTTCGGATCCCGCTTTGAACCCGATACCGCAATGATTTTGATCATATCACCATGCGGTGCGAAATTTGAAACAGGAGTGTACGCCACTTGAATATGTCCCCCCAGCAAGGCTGTAACAAGCTCTCCGCCTCCGTTGTATGCGACATAAGGCAAATCGGAATCAGGGAAATATTTCATCAGGGACATATGGAAAAAGCGCTGTGCGGTCAATGCTCCGGGACTTCCGACGCTATACTTTTTAGGATGTTCTTTCGCTTTTTGCATCAAATCGTCAACAGAACGGATACCGGAAGACGCAAGAACGCCCCACCCCATTGTGAACAAAGATGTCTGCGCTATA
>DONZ01000113.1 GCA_003512875.1 Desulfovibrio sp.
TCCGTATCCTGCTGCCCATTGCTTTCAGCAGGCCGGGAAACAGCGCCGATTTCAGAACGTATCTCTGCAAAATCTTCTTTAATCGCAACTTCCAATTCGGTGATTTTGGTTTCAAGCCCGCTTATCCTATAATTAAGCTCAAGACCGTAATCCTGCCATTTTGAATCAGAGCCGATCAACCTATGTTCCAAAGAAACCATTTGGGTTGACAAACTTTTTATCCTTGCGCCGACAGAATCATCCTCTCCGTCAAATTTTTCCAAATAGGCTTCATCGGAAGCCAAAACTTTTGACGCGGACTGAACAAGATTTATATCATCATTATGATCTTGCCCATTTTTCGGGGTTTCCAAGAAACGTATATCCCCTTTCAAATGGATAGGCATTGTGTCAGAAGAAGCTTCATGGGCAAAGGGGACAACCTCTTCATCCGTTTCATGCTCCAAAGACAATTCATTCAAAATATTGTCAAATTCGCTGTCGTCAATTTCTTCCGCTTCTTCAGCCATATCGCTTTTAAACTCTTCATCATCAGCTGCCAATGAAGCGTTTTGCCGCGCATCCGGCGTTTTCTTAGCCTGCGGTTTGTTTTGCGGGGTTTCCGGTATACCTGCCCCTAAAGAAGATTGTGATAAGCCGTCAAGGGAAAATTCGTCTTCTTTTGATAAGTCAATCACATCATTTTGACCCAGCTCATCTTCCAGCATTTCAGAAAAAGCGTTTTTCGGCTGCCCATTGCCCGCACTTTGAGACTGCACAGCCGCATTATCAGCAATATTTGCAGGTTCACGGTCCGTGCCGTCTATAATATCTTTTGTCAATAAATCTATTTCATCTTCATCCTTTTCCAGGGAAGGAAAATCCATATCTTCCAAGGAGGGAATGGCATCGGTATCAAAATCTTCAGAAACGGCAAAATCTTTTAATTCTAACTCATTGTCCTGCAACGCATTCGGCTCTGCCGTGCCGATACATTCTCCGGGGTCGCCAGTTTCAACATCGTTTTTTATATCATTTAAAATCGCATCAAAATTCGTATCCAAATCGGTATCTTGATTATTTGCGCTGTTTTCGCCAAGATCCAAATTGTATGAACTAATAAGATTATCTAAATTTGACAAATCCAAAACTTCTTCCGCATCATCAGAAGTTCCGGCGGTTTCACTTCCGGAAGTGCCGCCTTTATCGTTTTCAAAATCGTTTACAAGGGAATCGAGAACATCTTCTTCATTTTTCGGGGTATCGTCCGCTTCCCCGGCTCCATTTCCAATACTGACAAGATCGGTTAAATCAATGATTTCTTCGGCGGAATTTGTTTTAATGCCATTACTCATAGCTTCCCTCATTTAAAAAATAAACCCTCGTCACCTGCAAAAGCAAGTGACGAGGAAATAACTATTAAGGATGGCAAGCGGATCCCTTACAGCTTGTAAGAACCTTCTTCTTAGCCTTATCAGTGCCGGCTACTTTGGTATGGCAGCCGATACAGCTGTTTTCCAATTTCTTATCGTGTGCTATACGATAATAGCTATTCTTGCCTTTCTCTTTAGCGCCGATAGCGTCATGGCAGCCTGCATCACTACATTTACCAAAATTTTCAACACCATTGACTTCATGGTGACAAACAGCACAGTCAACTGAAGTATGGGTATTATGATTGAAGGTAACTGTTTTTTTTCCTGTAAGAGCCATTTTAATCGGTCCTTCAGGAACAGCAGGACGAGCTGCGATAGCAGGCATCGCAAGAGCGACAGCCACAAGAACGCTTAAAGATAACAACAATATCTTTTTCATAGCAACCTCCTCTATTTTCTTGAGCAGCAACCCAAGTTTTTATTATCTTAACCTTGCTTGCCGATACTGTCAAGCAACGGAATAAGAAACCGTAATTCAGCCTTGTCCTTATTGTTTTGCAAAAAGTTCGGGCATAAGGATATCAACGTTCGCCTCTTGGTTCAGCATCAAGATATAGGCTTGAAACAGCATATTTTTTTGCGCGTCCTGCATATTCAACAAAACATCGTCCGCGATTTTTTCAAACTCGCCCTCACCAACGCTTTTAATGGTATTAAGCCTTGCAACGACAGCGCCTTCATCGCTGACATATGCATGCTTTAACCATGTTTTTTCGTCTGCCGCGAAAATTTCCTTAGCAAGTTCCGGAAGCGGTCCTAAATGTTCCACTTGTCCTTCACGGGTGAAGAAAGAACTTGTTTTAATATTTTCAGGTGCGTTTTTATCATAACCGAAAACGGCTTGAGAAGCTTTTTCCTTGGCGCTTTCCTGAGCTTTCTTCATTTTCAGTTCTGCGGCAATCTCCGCTTTCACCGCTTCAAACGGCTGAACAGAACTTGCTTTCTTTTCAACAAGTTTCACAACGCTGAGCTCATCATTCAAGGTGACGGCGCTATCCCAGACATTGCCGTTTTCCATGGCGACAAGCGCATCAACATCGCTTTGCCTTAAGTTATAGGTATCCGCCAAAGAGGCAATATCGACAAAACCCGTTTTCGTGACTTTCAAATTATATTTTTTCGCTTCGTCTTCCATATTGCCGTTTGCCATAATCGCAGCAATGGCGCTGTCAACGGTTTGCGCAAGATTTGCATTGACCCGTTCGACGGCGATATCGTGTTTGATACGGTCTTTCACTTCTTCAAAAGGAATTTGTCTGCCTTCCTTTTTATCATCGACCCAAATCAAATGGTACCCGAACTGCGTGCGCACAGGCTCGGACAAGGTGTTTTCAGGCAAAGCAAAAGCGACATCGGCAAATTCCTGAACCATTTGGGATTTGCCGAACCAACCTAAATCACCGCCGGAGTTTTTCGTTCCGTCCTGTCCGTATTGCTGCGCCATTTTCGCAAAATCCTCAACGGTTTTTATTTGACTTGCAATATCTTGGAGCCGGCTTAAAATTTTGTCATTTTCGCTTTTGGGCGCATCAGGTTCCGCCATGAGCAAAATATGCCGGGCTTTGACTTGTTCCTCTTCACTGAATTTCGCTTGGTTATCGTCATAATACGCTTTGATCTCCTCAACCGTCACAGCATTTTCATCCGCCATGAGCGCAGGCGTGAAATTGATAAATTCCAAAGAAACCTGCGCCGGAACGGTAAACAATTCTTTTCTTTCCTCATAAACGGCTTTCGCTTCGGCATCGCTCACATTTTGCTTATCCATCTCGAAGGGGAAGAGGACATAATCCATAGAGCGCCGTTCCCCCTGGAACGCAAACATTTTTTGCGCGATGTTCTTATCGCCGAAAACGCCGGCAGTCACAACTTCTTGGAATTTTTGAGGCAGCAGATCCAAACGCAGATTATTTTCAAAAACTGCGGAACTTTGTCCAAAAGCTTTTAACCGCTGCTCATAAAGTTCCGCGCTGAATTTTCCGCTTTCATCGTGAAAAAAAGGAAGCGCCATCAAGGTATCGCGGAGTTCTTTCGCACTGACATCAAGCCCGATGCGTTTCGCTTCGGACAAAAACAATTTCCGGATGATGACATTTTGAAGCACCCTGTTTTCCAACTGAAAGCTCTTCAGCTGTTCTTCCGTCAAATCCGGAATGACGCTTTTTATTTCATTCGCCATTTGATTGTAGGCTTGTTGAAATTCATTGATAGTAATAGGCTCACCATTGACTTTTGCCACAATTCCGGAATTGGAAGTGTTGCTTCCGATACCCCAAAAAATAAAAACAAGAATAATAAGCCCAAACGCAATTTTTATCACAAAGGAATGAGCTCCTGAACGCATACCGTCAAGCATTGTAACCTCTTTATTTATTTTCTATTTTTTATGAAATTCAACAATCCGCCTGCACGTACGAGCTGAAATTCCTGTTCGGACAAATCATGTTTGAAACAGATTTTTCCAAGCCCTTCCACTTCAGCGGCAACACGATTATTTTCATCAAATTCCAATGTGTTGACAAGAATTTTCGCCCCAAGCACAAGGTTATCATAATCTTCCGCGTTTTCAAAAATAAGGGGTAAAATTCCAAAATTAATCAAATTTGCCCTATGAATACGGGCGAAAGACAATGCCATGACAGCCCGTATGCCCAAATGACGCGGAGCAAGGGCCGCATGTTCGCGGCTTGACCCTTGTCCGTAATTTTTTCCCGCGACAATAAAACCGCATTTGCCGCTGTCACGCATATTTTTTGCGCGCGATACAAAATTCTCATCGACACGTGAAAAAACATATTCGGAAATAGCGGGAATATTGGAACGTAACGCAGTGATTTCCGCACCTGCTGGCATGATATGGTCCGTGGTGATTCCGTCGCCGACTTTTAAAACAACTTCACCTTGAAGTTCTGCGCCGAGAGAAGCGAAACTTTCCAAAGCGACAATATTCGGTCCCCGCAGGACAGCCGTCTTTTTGCGTTCTTCCTCATCCTGCGCAGGATATGAAAAATGATGTTTTATAGACGGAATATGTTCCGGAAACTGCGGCTTTTCAGGAGGAATCCCCCATGTTTTCGGGTCTGTGAAACAGCCGTTTAAAGCGCAGTAAGCGGCGGTTACGGGACTTACCAAATAGACCTGCGCATCTTTTGTTCCGCTTCTGCCCTCAAAATTGCGGTTGAACGTGCGCACGGAAACCCCGGCGCTATGCGGGGAAGAGCCCATGCCGATACACGGACCGCATGAACATTCAAGCAGACGCACCCCACTGTCGAGAAGGCTTGTCATGGAACCGTCTTCCATAAGCATGGACAAAACTTGCCGCGAACCGGGGGAAACGCAGGTGTCCGTATGCCGGGCGACAAATTTTCCTTTCATGATATCGGCAACTTGCTTCAAATCCGCATAGGAAGAATTGGTGCAGGAACCCATGGCGACCTGATCAACCTTCATTCCCGCCAACTCGCTGACCGGCACGACATTGTCGGGCATGTGCGGTTTTGCGGCAAGAGGAACGAGTTTCGTCAAATCGATTTCAACGCAGTCATCATATCGGGCATTGGCGTCGGCTTCCAAGAAAATCCAATCGTCTTCCCTGCCCATTTTGCTTAAAAATTCTTTTGTCCTATTGTCAGAAGGGAACAAGGACGCAGTCGCTCCGAGCTCCGCTCCCATATTTGTAATGGTTGCGCGTTCCGGAACAGATAAGCTTGCAACGCCCTCGCCCGTATATTCAAAAATTTTACCCACGCCGCCTTGCGTGCCCAATAAACGCAGCAATTCCAAAATGATGTCTTTTGCTTGGGCAAAACCTTGCAGCGTTCCGGACAAACGGACTTCCACAATCTGCGGCATGGAAATGGTATACGGCTCGCCCGCCATGCTCAATGCGACAGATAAGCCCCCCGCCCCCATAGCCAAACATCCGATACCGCCCGCCGTCGGTGTATGGCTGTCGGAACCGATGAGAATTTTTGCCGGTTTTGCAAAATTTTCCAGATGCAGCTGATGGCAGATCCCTGTGCCGGGAGCGGAATAAACAGCCCCGTAACGGGCTGCGACTGTTCGTAAAAATTGGTGATCGTCAGGATTTTTAAAACCCATTTGCAGCGTGTTATGGTCAACATAGGAAACGGAAAGTTCTGTCTGCACGCTGTCACGTCCAAGAGCTTCAAACTGCAGCCAAGCCATTGTGCCTGTCGCATCTTGGGTAAGGGTTTGGTCAACACGCAATGCAATTTC
Organism: Desulfovibrio sp.; assembly: GCA_003512875.1. GTDB lineage: Bacteria > Desulfobacterota > Desulfovibrionia > Desulfovibrionales > Desulfovibrionaceae > Taurinivorans > Taurinivorans muris. Next base: position 5,658 of record DONZ01000113.1, read on the forward strand.
GGAACCTGTTTCCATTTTACCGCCGACAAGGTGCGCTTTAATAATTTTTTCAGCAATATTCACAAGATACCTTCACTTTATTCTATTTCAATGCCCATACTTTTATATTCATTGAGCTTATTACGCAATGTTCTGACGGAAATTCCCAGCAATTCGGCAGCCTGCGTTCTGTTTCCGCGTGTCACTTCCAAGCCTTTTTTAATCATCAGCCGTTCCACTTCGTGCAGCGGCATAAGGGCTCCGGAAAATTCACCCGCACTTGTCTCCGAAGAAACTGCTGAAGAGCTCGGAGCGGAAGAAACAGCCTCTTCCGAATTTTCTTCCGTTATTTCAAAATCCCCCTGTTCCTGCTCCGCAAATTCATCCTCTTCGAACAAAGGCCAATTATCGGCATCAAGCAGAAAATGGGCGGAAACAATGTCTTTTCCCGCGGCAAGAAGGACAGCCCTTTCCATGAGGTTTTGCAATTCACGGACATTTCCGGGCCATTCATATTTTTTCAGCCAAAGCAGCGCTTCCTGTGAAAATTTCGTTTGGGGCAGCGCATACTCTTTTGTGTACATTTCAAGAAAAAACTGGGCAAGTTCAACAACATCGCCGCCGCGTTCCCGAAGGGCGGGCAAACGCAAAGGAATGACATTTAAACGAAAATACAGGTCCTGACGGAATTTTCCCTCTTTAACCCAATCCTCCAAATTTCTGTTGGTCGTTGCGATAACGCGCACATCAACTTTAACCGTTTCCGTTCCACCGACTCTGTCGATTTCCCCTTCCTGCAAAGCACGCAAAAGTTTCGCCTGCAGCCCCAGTTCCATTTCGGAAATTTCGTCAAGCAGAAGAGTGCCGCCGCTCGCAAGCTCGAATTTGCCGATTTTTCGTCCTATCGCTCCTGTGAAGCTTCCTTTTTCATGCCCGAAAAGTT
>DONZ01000183.1 GCA_003512875.1 Desulfovibrio sp.
TATCAAGCCCTTTATGTAATTTCCTTGTGCCGGTGAACGGAGAGATCCTATGACCGAAACGTGACGTGATAAAACCTTGGGAAGGAATAATGGAAGGAATGGCAGCCAATTTTTGGGTGCTTTCATTCATATAAACAATCAAATCCTGCTGAATGATTTCTTCCAGCTGGGAATCTTTTTTCAAGTCGCGGATATAACTGAGAATTTTACGGGAGGCTAATTCCTGCCTGTGCAAAGGAAGCATATCAACTTTAAATTCATCGGATTCGATACCGCCGATATAACTTTCTTCCGTGGCTGTTTTTTCACCGACAAGCATTTTTAACTGGTTATCGAACTGACGAATCCTATTGATGTCTTCCCGCAAAAATTCCAATTCAGCCAAAATCCCTACGAGGCGGCTTTCTTTTTCTTCAATTTCTCTTTCTGCAAGAATCAAATCATTTTTAATATCTTTTGTCCGGATATAATGCTGAATGAAATATCCGGAAGCTCCTGCAACCATAACAAAGCATGCAAACAAATAAACAAAGAGAGAAGATTTAATGGTAAAACTACGCTTTTTGCCACTTTTTTCATCAAAAACAAAAACTTGATAATTTTTAAAAAGCATAATCGCCTCTTTTTTTATTGCTATTAATTATAAAACCTTAATAAGGTTAGCTTGTTAAAAAGTTTAAGTCAAGCTCACATGCCCTTAAAAATTAAAGAAGTTCTTTAATAAAATCTTGCGCAAAAAGCTCTGCGCTTTTCGTATCGCCCAACTTTTCCCGGATAAGAAGGCAGCCTTTCCGTATTTCTTCCCGCACGGATTTATGGTAATGCCATGTCTTGGCAATTTCCGCCAAGTTCAAGGCGTTCGCATCGTTCTGCAATAATTCGGGGAAAAGCTCTTTTCCCAAAATAAGATTGGGCAGGCTCACATATTTCACATGCACGAAAAATTTTCCGAGCATATAAGAAAACGGTTTCACTTTGTAAGCCACCATGGTCGGAACACCAAGAAGAGCTGTTTCCAGCACGGCTGTTCCGGACGCAGCAACAGCCATTTCACAGCTTGCAAGGAAAGCATGACGTTTTTCAGCGGGAATGAAATGCAGCGGCACAGAGCTTTTCCAAAAAGAACGCAAAAATTCCTCGCTGAATTGCGGTGCCTGAATAAGATAAAACGCAAAATCAGGATTGTTTCGCGCCATGTTTTCAGCCATTTCGGAAAAAACAGGAAGCAACGCGCTGATTTCCCTTTTCCGGCTTCCCGGCATAAGGGCTATTCGGGCGGAAACAGGCTCGATATGCCGGTACGCGTCCGCATTGACAACTTGCACCAACGGATTTCCGATATATTGGATTTCCACATTATTTTCCCGATAAAATTCAACTTCAAAGGGCAGAATGGAATATATTTTCTTCACATTGTCCTTTAAAAAACGCAGACGGTATTTTCTCCACGCCCAAACTTTCGGCGGAATGAAATAATACACGGGAATACCCAGTTTTTTCGCCATGCCGATTACGCGAAAATTGAAATCCGGCGCGTCAATGACAAGGAGGGCATCCGGCTTTTCCTGCAATAACGCCTGCTTAATCCGCTTTAATAAACCTAAAATCCTCGGCAATGCCTCAATAACTTCGGAAATGCCCATGACGGAAAGTTCATTTATATGAAAAAGGGTGCGAACCCCTTGATTTTTCAAGTTTTCTCCACCCATTCCGACAAATTCCAAATCTGCACGGTTTTCTTTAAGGGCTTTTACCAATTCCGCCCCTTGGATATCTCCCGAAAGTTCCCCGCAATTTATCCAAATTTTTCGCACTAGGCTGTTCCTTCCATAGTCGGCTGATACCGTTTCAAATATATTCCATTAATGACAGCGCCGATAAGTATGGCAAGGCAAAGCCTCACCCCCAGCAGTCCCCAAATTGAACCGCCTATCAAAGCGAGCAAAACGGTATCTTCAATAAGGGCATGGGCAAGACTCATCAAACTCATGGTTGTAAAGGCGTCACCATGCGAAATCCTGCCCTCTTTTATGGCTTGAATAATCACGCCGCTTCCATACAAAATGCCAAGCACAAGCCCGACAATGACGATATTGGTCGCCTGCTTTGAAATTCCGAGCACCCTGAGCAAAGGCGACAGAACAAAACCTATGGCATCGGATATTCTCAGCACATTAATAAGCCTGTTGAAAGCCATCACACAGCAGACAATGACAAAAATCTGCACCAAATTGTAGCATTCCCCCAAAACCCAGCCCATGAAAGTATTTGAAACCGTTTTAGCCTCAAAAAGAACAGCTGCGGGTTCCTGCCAAAAACCAAAAGCCGAACATGCATAATGCACTGAAAGCCCTGCAATCCAAGCGGAAGCAATACGCAAAACAACCTGCACCGTCATAGAAAGACCGCATTGCCCCGCTATCTTTGTTTCCAAAATAAGGCTATGGGCAATAAGAATGATAAGCCCTAAAATGGTCATCTGCTCCACAGTCACTGTGGGAACCATAAGCACGATGCTCGGAATCAGAGCTAAGGAGGAGTAAATATTGACAAGCATAGCAGCAGCCCAAACAAGCCCGAATTCAACCGGAAGTCCCATGGTTTCCATAACCGGTCCAAGAGGCAGGGCGACATATTCGATTAAATTCAATTCCGATAAGATCTTCACAAAAACAACAACGGAAATGATCATTGGAAACAAGCGCCTGCAAACTAAAACGCCGTCTTTGACGCTGTTATACAATCCTTGGCTTATCGTACCGATATTAAACATTTTCTTTCCTATCGTATTTTTAATGTTTCCATATTTTCAAAAATATATTCCTGCAAGGCCTGTGTCCACGGTCTTGGAACATACCCGTACAGCTGCTGCAATTTTTGCGTTGAAAGCACGGAATACTTCGGACGCACAGCCTTTTGCACCCAGTCTTTCGTTTCAATGGGCTCCACAAATGTTGGCAAATTAAACAACTTCACAGCTTCGCTTGCCAAATCGCACCAACTCGCC
>DONZ01000198.1 GCA_003512875.1 Desulfovibrio sp.
TGCAGCTGGCGGGCTGTGATATTTGCAATATCGACGCGTTCTTCTTCGTAGTCACGGACTTGGATGGTAAAGGAAAATTTTTGTCCGTTCCGTTCATACATGCCCTGTGCATTTTTTTTCCAGCCGAGTTTCGCCATTTCTTCTGCGAATTTTTCCGGGTCATAAGGATAAATGTCCGCTTTCTTATTTCCGCCGTAAGCATTAAGCTGGATAGGGCTGTAAGCGGGAATGCCTTGTTTGTTGAGAACGCCGTTAATAATGGCTTGTTTGTCCACCGCATAATTTAAAATGCCGATGGAGTCCGCATTATTTTTCCAAAATTCACTTCTGAAATCCATGGAAACGGAACGGTAGTCGGCAGTAGTGAAATCAATGTTTTTGAACCCTTGTTTTCCGCGGAAGTTTTCCGCATAATTTGCGTTGAGCCATGCGAGGTCTGCTTCCCCCGCTTGAAGCATAAGGGCTTTTGTGCTTTCAACCGCAACGGTTTTATAGATAACTCTTTCAATATTGGGGACTTTGCCGTAATAATTTTCATTGCGTTCCAAAATAATCATGCCCCCCGCCGTATCCCATTCGATAAATTTATAGCGTCCTGTGCCGATTGGGTGATGGTTTGCAGGGGCGGTGTTGATGTCCTTGCCTTCAAACAAGTGTTTGGGAATAATGCCGATTGTGAAATTGCCAAGCATGGCGGCATTATAGCGTTTCATTTTTATTTCAAGAAGCTGCGGAGCGGGAGAGCTTACGGACGCGATATCTTCATAATTGCTTAAAATGGAAGACGTTAAATTTTCATCTTTTGTCAAGGCATTGTAGGTGAAAATGATGTCTTCAAGACTGAAAGGGGTTCCGTCGTGCCATGTTACGCCTTCACGGATTTTAAAGGTGTAAGTCATGCTTTTTTCATCGTACCGGAAAGATTCCGCAAGGTCGGGAATGGCATTTCCTTTGCCGTTGTATTTGAGCAAACCGGAAAAAATAATGGTGGGCAGTTCTTGGTGTTCGTTCAGAATGGGATTGATAGTATCTTCGTTTTCGCCGGCGTAAACAAGCGTGTTTGCCGTGTCCTGCGCAAAAGCGTTTTGGGCGGCGGCACTTGGCATAAAGCAAAGCGCGATGAGAAACAGAGCAGGAATTTTGAGTTTTTGAAACAGGTTTTTCATGAACGGAATTTTCATGGAAACGCTCCTTTGTTGTGTTATAAGTTGCTGAAACCTTTGCAGTTTTCTTGTCTGAAACTGTGCCCGATTTGTGTGATGCAAAAAAGTGTCACGACTAAGAATAAACCCGGAAACAAATTAACCCACCATGTATTCAAGAGCAAAGCCCGGTTGGAAAGAGCAAGCATGCTGCCTAGGGAAAGTTCTTCCGGAGGCAGGCCGAGCCCTAAAAAGCTGAGCGTTGCTTCCATTGCCATATTGACACTGACCGAGGAAATCACAATGAACATAACGGCTGAAATGATGTTGGGAATTAAATGCTTGCGCATTATCCAAAAAAAGGAAGCGCCTGTGCGCCGCGAATATACGATATATTCACTGTTGCGTATTTGGCGGATTTCCGCCCGCACGATACGGGCTAAGGCGAACCAGCTTGTTATGCCGATAATTACGGAGATGGAAAATGCGCTTTGCTTTTCCCGTAAGGAAAGGAGCAGCAAAAGGGTGAGCAAAACAGGAATGCTTTGAAAAAGTTCTGCGATTCTCATCATGATTGTATCAATCAAAGAAGAAGCACAGCCGGAAATGCAGCCATACGTGATGCCGATAACCGTTGCGATGAAACTGCTTGCAATGCCGATAAGAAGCGAGGTTCTGCCCCCGTTCCAAAGCACGGAAAAAATATCGCGGCCCAAAGAATCCGTGCCAAACCAAAATTCTTTGTTCGGCGCTTCATTCAAGTGGGAAAGATAGAATTGTGCGGGATCGTGGTTGACAAACAAATGGGAGAAAAAACAGGCGAGAATGACAGCGCATAACAATACCGCCGAAAAGAAGGGAAATGTGCTGAACCTCCTTTTCTTCGGCGTGATTTCTTGAGGTTCTTGCTGATAATTCGCACCCACAAGTTTAAAATCTTCTTTTGTAAGGGAAGGCTCGGATATTGCCGGAAATTGGTTTTGTTGTGCGGTATTTTTCATAGTGTGATGATATCCGTGTTTTTCATTCTCGGGTCGATGTGTTCGTTGACGTATTGGGCGATGAAACTGCTGATGATTATGAGAAACCCGGTAATGAGAACAATGAGCATCAGCAAATTGTAATCGTGGTATTTGGCTGAAGAAACAGCCAGTAAGCCAATGCCAGGGTAGTTGAAAACGGTTTCGACGACATAGGTCCCGCTGATGAGGTGAGGAACGGAAACAGCCATGATATTGATTATTGTGGGCATCACGTTACGCAAACAATGCTTTGTCAGCACTTGCATTTTGCCCAATCCTTTCGCTCTTGCCAACAAAACGTAATCTTTGCGGGTTTCGTCCAAAAGCTTGTTGCGTATCATATAGGCGTAATACCAAAAATGGCTGATAATCATTATGCTGACAGGCAAAACAAGGTGAGCGGCACGGTTGATCGGACTGTTCGCTTTTCCAAAATCATAGGCGCCGCTTGCGGGCAGCCATTTCAGGTTTATGCTGAAAATCAACACAAAAACGACCCCTAGCCAAAAAGCGGGCGTATAAAAAGCCATTGTGCCTATTTTACAAATGATTTTGTCAATCCACTTGTTTTCAAACCTTGCGCAGACAAGCGCCAACCCTATGGCGAGAGAGAAAACGAGAACGTAGGAAATGACGCCGAGAATAAGCGTATTTTTCAGAAGCGGCAGAACAATTTCAAGCACGGGTCTTTTATAGCGTAAGGAAATACCGAAATTTCCCCGCAGCGTTTGTTCTGTCCATTTGACAAACTGCACCCAGATACTGTCGTTCAAGCCAAGCCGTACACGGGCGGCGTCAAGCTGTTCCTGGGTCATGCTTTGCACGGCGTCCCCGTAAAAAGACTGCAAAGGGTCT
>DONZ01000215.1 GCA_003512875.1 Desulfovibrio sp.
AGCTGCGGCGGGTTGCCGATTTGGTTTGCAAAGCGGAAAGCCCGGTTGTCATTGCAGGGGGCGGGGTGATTTCCTCCAATGCAAGCAAGCTGTTGCGCTATTTTGTTTCCACGTATCAGATACCCGTGACCTGTACGCTCATGGGGCTTGGGGCGGTAAGCACGGCGGATACGCTTTATCTCGGCATGCTTGGCATGCACGGCACGTATACGGCAAATAAAGCCGTCAGCAATGCCGATTTGATTCTTGCCGTCGGCTGCCGTTTTGATGACCGCGTCACAGGACGCTTGGATAAATTCGGCAAAAAGGCTAAAATTGTTCATATTGATATTGATCCGACCTCTATCCGCAAAAATGTCGAAGTTGACGTGCCGGTTGTCGGACATATTTATCCGGCTCTTGAGGAGTTGAGCGAAATCATGGCGACCAAGCTCGAAAATGCACCGATAGATTTCAAAGAGAAGCACCAGTCTTGGCTGGACGTTTTGTATGGCTGGAAAAAAGCCCATCCGCTTTTTTACCATGCGCAAAAAAATGCTTTGCGTCCTCAGCAGGTTTTGGAAGCTGTACGCTATATTTTAAACGATGAATATATCATTACCACTGAAGTCGGGCAAAACCAGATGTGGGCGGCTCAATTCCTGGCGTTTAAAGAGCCGAGAACCCTTATCACTTCCGGCGGGCTCGGCACTATGGGGTATGGGCTTCCCGCCGCTATCGGGGCGCAAATCGCCTATCCCGATAAAACCGTTATCGATGTTGCGGGCGACGCTTCCATTCAAATGAACATTCAGGAACTTATGACTGCCGTGGCAAACCGTTTGCCGGTAAAAATTCTGATTTTGAACAATCAATATATGGGTATGGTCCGGCAATGGCAGGAATTTTTTTATGAGAAAAATTATGCCCATACCAATATGGAGGCGCAGCCTGATTTTGTGAAATTGGCGGAAGCTTACGGCGCTGATGGTTATAGGATTACAAATAATGATGAATTGAAAACGGTTTTGCCAAAAGCCCTCACCTCCGGCAATGCGACTATTATCGATGTTATCGTTGAACGTGAAGAAAACGTTTATCCCATGGTGCCGGCAGGTGCGTCCCTTGATGATATGCTTTTGGTTTAGGAGTTGTTATGCGCAGAGTGTTATCTATTTTAGTGGAAAATGAACCGGGGGTGCTTTCCCGTGTTGCCGGGCTTTTCAGCGGACGCGGATTTAATATTGAATCACTGAACGTCGCACCCGCTCTTGAGGAAGGTGTTTCGCATATGACCGTCACCACCTATGGGGACGAGCTGATTGTTGAACAAATCATCAAACAATTGCGCAAACTTGTCATTGTTATCAAAGTCGTTGATTTTATCGACCATACCCATGTTGAGCGGGAAATGATGCTTGTGAAAGTCAACGCGGAAGAAACGAAGCGCGAGGAAATTTTGCGTATTGTGGATATTTTCCGCTGCAAGGTTGTCGATGTCAGCATTAATGAATTTACCATTGAAGCGACGGGAACGTACGATAAGCTGCAAGCCATTCTGAATTTGCTTGGACGTTTCGGCATAAAAGAAATCGCCCGGACCGGAACGGTTGCTTTGAAACGGGCCATGCAGCTTGACTGATTCGGGTTTTGTGTGGAATTTATTGATAACGGCATTGTTTTGCGGATTGGAAAATTCCGTGAAACAGATTTATGGGTGAAACTTTTAACGCGGAATCACGGTATTACCACAGCTTTTGCTTTCGGCGGAAGCAGAAGCAGGCGGAGGTTCAGCGGGTGTTTGGACAGTTATAATACCATTGCGGCAAGAATGGCGAGTTCTAAAAACGGACAGTTTTTAAATTTGCAGGAAACGACCTTGCTGGAACAATATCAAAGACTGCGTACGGATTTCAAACGGCAGGGCATGGCGGCAAATTGCATACGGTTTGTGGAAGCGCTTGGAGTCAGTCCGGAAGACAGTGAAAAGATTTTTTTACTGACAAAATCCATGCTGCATTTGCTCAATTCCGTTGAAAACGCTTTCGCCATGCTGCCCATACTGTTTCGCCTGCGGATTGTCGCCGAGCAAGGGTATTTGCTTGATCCTAAGATTTGTCCCAAATGCGGAAAAATTTTAGAAGAAAATTCCGTATTTTTGGTTTCCGAAGGATATTTTACGTGTTTATCCTGCAAGCCTTTAGGCGCTATGGGATTAAACGCTTCAAGGGAAACACTTGACATTTTATCCGATATTCAAGAATATTCACCTGAATATTGGGTGCTGCATGCTGCAGATTCTGCAATTTTCAGAGAATTGGGAAGAATAATTGATGCCCATATCCGTTATCATGTCGGGCTGGAATGGAATGACGGTTCTTTCCGCCGAAGTTTTGCCTAGTGTGGTTTTAGATAGGGTTATTGAGGAGTTAGATATGAATTTTCAAGACGTTATTTTTACTTTGCAACAATATTGGGCGCAGCAAGGCTGTGCTGTCGTGCAGCCTTTTGATATCGAATGCGGCGCCGGTACGTTCAATCCGTCGACATTTCTCAGGGTTTTAGGACCTGAGCCTTGGAAAACCGCTTATGTTGAGCCCTCCCGCCGTCCGACGGACGGTCGCTACGGGGATAATCCGAACCGTTTGCAGCATTACTTTCAATTTCAGGTTATTTTGAAACCATCGCCTAAAAATATTCAAGAATTGTATCTTGGCAGTTTGAGGGCTTTGAACCTTGACCCTGCCAAACATGATATCCGCTTTGTTGAAGATGACTGGGAATCTCCGACTCTCGGCGCCTGGGGGCTCGGCTGGGAAGTGTGGCTCAACGGTATGGAAGTGACGCAGTTCACCTACTTCCAGCAAGTGGGCGGTATTGATTTAAGTCCAATCAGTGTTGAAATCACCTATGGATTGGAACGGTTGACCATGTATCTTCAAGGTAAGGATTCCGTATATGATATCATGTGGAATGATGAAGTGACATACGGGCAGGTATATCATCAAAACGAAGTCGAGCAATCACGCTACAATTTCGAGGAAAGCGACGCTGAAATGCATTTGCGGCATTTCAACGATTTTGAAGCTGAATGCAGCCGCCTTATCGAGCTTGGCTTGCCTCTTCCGGCATACGATTACTGCATGAAATGCTCCCATACGTTCAATTTGCTTGATGCCCGCAATGCAATTTCCATTACCGAACGAGCAGGATATATCGGCAGAGTCAGAGCGTTGGCGTCCGGAATTTCACGGCTTTATGTCGAACAGCGTAAATCTTTAAATTATCCGTTACTCAATAAAATCAATAAGTAATTTGTGAGGAAGATATGAGCCATTTTGTTTTAGAGATCGGAACCGAAGAAATCCCCGCACGTTTTTTGCAAACTACGGAAAAGGAATTGGCGGAACGTTTTACAGCCCTTTTAAAAGAAAACCGCTTGGGTTTTGAAAAAATTGAAACCCGCAGTACGCCGCGCAGGGCTATCGTGCATATATATGACCTCGAAAAACTTCAACCGATACTTGAAGAAAATATTATTGGTCCTGCCGTAAACATCGCTTATGATAAAGACGGAAACCTGTCCAAGGCAGGACAAGGATTTATTCGCGGGCAAGGCGCTGAAGAAAAAGATATTGTCCGCACGCAAACGGAAAAGGGCGAATACATTTCTGTCAATAAAAAAAGCGGCGGTAAAAAAGCCGAAGAAGTTTTGCAGGAAATTTGCCCGCAAATTATTGCCGCGCTTCCATTTTCGAAACGTATGCGCTGGGGTGAGGAAACGTTTGCCTATGCCCGTCCATTACAATGGGTTTTGGCTATGCTTGACCATTTGCCCATTGTTTTTAAAGTCGGAGATGTTGTTTCATCCAATCAAACGTACGGGCATAGGGTGCATGGTTTCGGTCCTTTCGTTATCGGGCATGCTGACGATCTGGAAGAAGTGCTTTATGAAAAAAGCCGAATTGTCTGTGATTCCGTCAAACGCCGCCAATATATTATCGATATGGCAAACACGTTGGTTGCCGAACTCAAAGAAGGGGCGAAAATCATTTGGAAAAACGATTTGCTTGACGAAGTGCAGGGTTTGGTGGAAAAGCCTGTGCCTGTTATTTGCAGTTTTGACGAAAGTTTCCTCGAACTTCCGAAAGAAGTTATTTTAACAACCATTGAACATCACCAAAAATGCTTTGGTATTCAAGGGCAGGACAGGAAACTTTTGAATAAATTTTTGACAGTTCTCAACATCGAGCCTGAGGATATTGAAGTTGTGCGCGCAGGTTGGGAACGTGTTGTGAGAGCAAGGCTTGAAGACGCCCGTTTTTATTGGAAAGAGGATTTGAAAGACAGCTTCGCTAAATGGGTGCCCATGCTTGATTCCGTTATCTTCCTGGGGCCTCTCGGTTCCATGGGGGATAAAAGCCGCCGCTTGGAACAGCTTTGCGGCTGGCTTGGTGAAAAAGTAGGGCTTGCAGGCGGGGACCATTTGGATAACGGAGTACTTCTTGCGCAGCGTGCCGGTCGTTGGTGCAAAGCTGACCTCATGTCCAAAATGGTGGGCGAGTTTGATACCCTGCAAGGCACCATGGGAAGCATTTATGCTTTGAAAGAGGGATGGGAACCGCCTTTCGCCATGGCTTTGACCGAGCAGTATTTGCCAACGGGACCAAACAGCCTTTTGCCCATGAGTGATTTGGGTGCTTGCCTTTCAATGGCTGACAAGGCCGATACCTTGGTCGGTTGCTTCGGACTTGGCAATATTCCGACCGGTACGGCAGACCCTTATGCTTTACGACGGGCGGCTTTGGGTATCGCAAGGATTTTGCTTGAGTTCGGTTATGAAATTCCGCTTTCAGAACTTTTTGAAAAAGCGTATTCTTTTTATGCGGATGATATTAAATGGAAATTTTCCAAAGGAGAAACCCTTGAAAAACTTCTTGAATTTTGCCAAGCCCGCTTAAAACATTATTTCGTCGGCGAAGGCAGCGAGACCCTTGTTGTGGACGCTGTCATGAATGGCAGGGATACCGACGGAAACCTTGAAGCGGATAATGTCTGGGCAACCGAAAAGCGTTTAAATACGTTGAAAGCGTTTATGCGTAAAGAAGATTTTACTGAAAACGCGCAGGTTTTGAAACGTATGACCAATATTTTGGCGAAAGCCGAACATTCTTTGTCCTGTGCGTATGATTCGTCTTTATTGGAAAGTGACGCGGAAAAAGAACTTGATAAAGGCATTAAAGCTTTTTCCGACGTATTCGATACCAATTTTGCCAATAATAATTTCATGCCCGTCATGGACGCCATGGCTAAGCTTCGCCCTCTTGTAGACGCCTTCTTTGAAAGCGTCATGGTTATGGCGGAAGATAAGAATGTACGGCAAAACCGTATGAATATGCTTTTTGCGGTTATGAGCCGTATGAACCGTATGGCTGATTTTGCAAACCTGCAAATATGAAGCGGTGTTGCAGGATTGTTTTAAAACATTAATTGCTTGACAATCTTGCTTATTATGTATACATAAATTTTTCACATGAGAACATATAACATTAAATGGATATGATTCCGTTTTTTTGGAGGATTTCGTGGCTAATCATAAATCAGCTATTAAGCGTCATAAACAAAGCATTAAACGTAATGCCCGCAACCGTGCTGCGCGTACCCGTATGAAAAATCTCGTAAAAGACGTTCGTACCGCAATTATGAACGGTGACAAAGCTGCTGCCGAACAAGCTCTTAAAGGCGCTACTATCGCTCTTGACAAGAGCGCAAGCAAAGGCGTTATTCACTGGAAAAAAGCTGCACGTAAAGTTTCCCGTTTAGCTAAAGCCGTGAACGCAATCGAAAAAGCTTAATTTTTTTTTCATTAACGACACGAAGTCCCTAGTTTTGGGACTTTTTGTTGTTTAATTTTTTGAATTACTATAAACTTATCGTATCGCCGCCAGTTCAATACTTCCCCAAGCCCCGATTTTTTCATCAATTTGCAGAAAAACACCTAATAAACCGTGTTTTTCTTTTGCTCCAGCAAAAGGGTTGTCCCGTATTGCAATACGGGAGTCTTTTTGTGCCTGGGTCAAAACCGTACTGATTTTTTTCGCTGATTTTAATACATTGCCGTAGCTTGTCGCAAGGGCGTCCGCCAAACTGGCATTTTTGGCTATCACCACGGATAAATCGCCTTGTCCGAAACTTAAGCTGTGTCCTATTGCTGCGGAAGAGGAACAAACAGCTAGGGGAAATTGTTCTTTGGCAAACCTTAAGCCAAGCGTGCATTCTTCTTTTGGATTTGCCAGTATGCCGACAATTCTTTCTTTACTTGAATATAAATAAATATCTCCGCCATTTTCAACAATGACATCGGAACATAATTGTTTTTCCTGCAAATAAAAATGGATTTTTGCCGCAATGAATTGGGCAATCATTCCGGCAATGCAGGCGAAAGGACCGACATGGGCGAAACTGCTTGCTTTGCACATTTCAGCGATACAAAGCGGAGCATCCGGCGGGCATTGAATTGGCTCCAAACTGTGTTGGATTTCAGGATAAAGTTTTATCCAAAACTTTATAATACTGCGAATTTCCTGAATTTCTTTTGTGCAGAATTTGATTATTTCGGTTTTGTCTATATCTTTTGTCAGCGTGATGAATAAATCTGTTTCTTCGACAATAATTTGAACATGCTGCTCATCAGCATGATTTTCAGAACTATTTTGTTTGGTCCGGTATATCCGGTAAGGGCTGGCGTAAATTTCTTTTTTCATAAAAAACTCTAGGGAACCGCTTGTTAATTCTTTACATTTTTAAAAGAAAACCGTATTATTCACAAATGCATTAAATAATATTTTATGGAAATAATCAAGTAAACCCTTTGGAGGAGAATATAATGGCAGGTAAACAAAAAGTTATTCTTGCTTATTCCGGTGGCTTGGACACGTCGGTTATTTTAAAATGGCTTCAAGTCGCCCATGATTATGAAGTGATCACTGTTACCGCTGATTTGGGTCAGGAAGATGATTTGGACGGTGTTGAACCAAAAGCGCTGAAAACCGGTGCGACCAAAGCATATATCGAAGATTTGAGAGAAGAATTTGCCCGTGATTATATTTTCCCTATGCTCCGTTCCTGTGCTCTATATGAAGGCAGGTATCTTTTGGGAACTTCTGTCGCCCGTCCTCTCATTGCAAAACGTCTTGTTGAAATTGCAAAAAAAGAAGGCGCAGCAGCTATTGCCCATGGTGCGACCGGCAAAGGCAATGACCAAGTCCGTTTTGAATTGTCAATAAACGCTTTGGCTCCTGAACTCAAAGTCATTGCTCCTTGGCGTGAATGGGATTTAATGTCAAGAACCGCCCTTACTGAATTTGCAGAAAAACATGGCATTCCGCTTACTTCAAGCAGCAAGCATTACAGCATTGACAGAAATATGCTTCATTGCTCCTTTGAAGGCGGCGAACTTGAAGATCCATGGACAGAACCTGAACCGGAATCACATATCATGACCGTGCCTGTGGAACAAGCGCCGAATGAACCGGAATACATCACAATCACTTTTGAAAAAGGGGACGCTGTCGCTATAAACGGTACGTTTATGAAGCCTATGGATATTATGCTCAGCCTCAATAAAATCGCCGGCAAGCATGGTATCGGACGCCTCGATATGGTTGAAAACCGTTTTGTAGGCATGAAATCCCGCGGTGTTTATGAAACTCCTGCCGGAACAGTCCTTTATATCGCTCACCAGGATTTGGAAGGCATCTGCCTTGACCGTGAGGCGCTTGCGACACGCGCAACAATTTTGCCCCGTTATGCCTCCGCGATTTACAATGGTTTTTGGTTCTCTCCCGAAAGAGAAGCCATGCAAGCTCTTATTGATAAAACCCAAGAAGGCGTATCAGGCGAAGTCCGTTTAAAATTGTACAAGGGCATGGCATGGCCGGTCGGTCGTTTTTCACCAAACAGCCTTTATTGTCAAGACCTTGCGACGTTTGAAGAATGCGCTACTTATGACCATAAGGACGCCGCGGGCTTTATCCGTTTGCAAAGCCTTCGTATCCGCGGTTATGCCGACCGTGTAAAAAGATATTAATTTTGTTTTTTGATATTGTTAATCCCCTGTATGCAAATATGGGGGATTTTTAACCTATGGGGAATAATTATGGCAGCACAGGAAAAACCTTGGGGCGGGCGTTTTAAAGAAGCAACTTCGAAAAAAGTTGAAGCATATACCGAATCAATTTCCTTTGATACGAAAATGTATAAACAAGACATCATGGGTTCGAAAGCCCATGCGGTCATGCTTGCGGAACAAGGTATCTTGACGAAGGAAGAGTCTGAAATATTATGCAGCGGTCTTGATCGTGTTCTTGAAGAAATTGAAAGCGGAAAACTTGTGTGGAAACAAGAACTTGAAGATGTGCATATGAATATTGAAACACGTCTTACGGAACTTGTGGGCGAAGTCGGAAAAAAACTGCATACGGGAAGAAGCAGAAACGACCAGTGCTGCCTTGATTTGCGTCTTTATACTTCCGATTGCCTGCGTTTATGGGAAGAGCTTGCAAAAAATCTGATTGCGGTTTTGGTTGACAAAGCGGAAGAAAACCAAGGCGTATTGCTTCCGGGGTGTACGCACATGCAGCCGGCACAGCCGGTGAGCCTTGCTCATCATCTGCTTGCCTATGCTTGGATGTTTAAACGCGACGCTGAAAGGATTTGCGCCTGTGAAAGGCGCGCGAGGATCAGTCCTTTGGGAGCCGCGGCTCTTGCGGGAACAACGTATAATCTTAATCCCCAATCGGTTGCCGAACAGTTGAATATGTACGGTGTCTTTAAAAACAGCATGGATACCGTTGCCGACCGCGACTATGTTCTGGAAGCCCTTTTTACAGGGTCGGTGATCATGATGCATTTGTCACGTTTTTGCGAAGAACTGATTTGGTGGGCTAATCCGCAGTTTGCGTTCATTTATTTATCCGACGCCCATTCAACCGGTTCTTCCATCATGCCCCAAAAGAAAAATCCGGATGTCGCGGAAATCATGCGGGGAAAAACCGGACGCACCTATGGAAATTTAATGAATTTATTGACAACCCTCAAAGGTTTGCCACTTACGTATAACCGTGATTTGCAGGAAGATAAAATTCCTTTTATGGATACGGATAAAACCGTGCGGACTTCTTTGAGCATTATGGCGGAAATGCTTCAAGGCATACGGTTCAGAGCTGATAAAATGGAAAAAGCTTTGAAAGCGGGCTTTTTAAATGCGACGGAATTGGCTGATTATCTTGTGACAAAAGGAATACCGTTCAGAGAAGCCCATCATATCACCGGACGGGCTGTCGCCCTTGCCGAGGATAGGGGAGTCGGCTTGGAAGAGTTATCATTGCAGGATTTTAATCATTTATGCGACCCTTATCATATTCAGGTGACCGATGATGTTTATGTGGTTTTAGATTATTTTACGGCTGTAAAACGGCGTAACGCCAGCGGCGGAACAGGTCCTGTTTCTGTTAAAAACCAATTGGACGAATTGAAAGTTTGGTTAGCCGCACAATGTTAAAAGTTTATATAGCCTCTTCGTTTAAAAACATCCATGCGGTGCGTTTGCTTGCAAAAAGCATGCGGCAAATGGGATATGAAATTTTGGATTGGACGCTTAAAGCGACTCCGCCTGAAGGGTTGAATGCCGCAAAACGGCGTGAATGGATGGATACCGATCATGGAGGAGAAGTCTTTTCTTTTTGTGCCGAAGCCTGTAAGCAGGCTGATTTCATTATTTATTTGGGAACATCCGGACAAGACGCCGGAGTTGAGGTGGGCATTGCTTACGGTTTGCAAAAACCTGTTTTGGGAATACGCGGACCATTGGAATCCGCAGGACTTATGCTTTACGGAGCATGTACCTGCTGGGTGGAACATATAGAACACGCAGAGCAAATCTTGCAGGAAATCATCGGCTATAAAAAAGAAAATTGTTCTTGTTCCGGGGAAGCGCTGCAGGCAAGTTCCGTTTCTTTGCAGGCGCAGAAAATTTTATTGAATTTATGATATGAATGGTTTTGTGCGGATTTTACATCGTTCATTTTTATTTTTAGCTCTTTTTACCTTATTTTAGAGCGGTATTCCTTTTTAACATTTTTTTAAGGAGTATCGTATGTCTGTCAAAGTTACTTGGCTGCATTGGCTTTTTTTATTGCTTTCTATTTTATTTGAAGTTGTCGGCACTTCGATAATGAAAGTTTCCCATTCATGGCAATTTTCTTTCGGGTCAGAACTTGGACTTGCAATTATGTGGGCGTGCATAGCCTGCTCGTATTTCAGCCTTGCGAAAGCCGTAACCGCATTGCCTGTCGGCGTTGCTTTTGCCTTATGGGACGCCTTGGGCTTGGTTTTTATTGTATCTTTTTCCGTAACCGTTTTAGGCGAAGATCTTGATCTTATTAAAGGGCTTGGACTTGTTTGTGTTCTTAGCGGCGGTTTTTTAGTGCACTTCGGAACAGATACCCATTAATGGAGATTTTATGTTTGCAAATATTTTTTCCTTTTCTGTTTTATTGGTGTTATGTGCCGCTTTATTGGATATTATCGCCAATATCTTATTGGCAAAATCAAACGGTTTTAAAAGAAAAACCTTAGGGGTCACAGCCTTGTTTTGCGTTGCTGTGGCTTTTGGTTTTCTTTCCATTGCGGTAAAGGATTTGGATTTGGCTGTTGCGTATGCGTTATGGGGCTGTTTTGGAATTTTAGGCACAAGTTTGTCCGGTTGGGTATTGCTTGGGCAAAGAATGCATAAAAGCGCATTTTTGGGTATTGCGCTTTTAATGTGCGGAATTGTTTTACTGCGCCTATAACATGTTGTGTTAATTAAAAAAATCATAAAAAAGCAGAAAAACAATTTTTCATATGTTTTTTCT